>JAYNJW010000048.1:0-1166 GCA_038110535.1 Opitutia bacterium
CCGCCGTCCAAGGATTGGATTGTAAATATGTGCATAGTAATCTTTGATTTATCTTGCAGATGATTCCTTATTCCAAACAAAATATTACAGACGAAGACCTGCGGGCAGTTTCCGCAGTTCTTCAATCTGATTTTTTGACCCAAGGGCCAGGCGTAGAAGCCTTTGAGGACAGCCTGAAAGATTATTTTGCAGTCAAGCATGCCATAGCCTGTTCCAGCGGAACTGCAGCCTTGCATCTCTCCTACGCCAGTATTGGAGTTTGCCCCCAAACGATCGGCATTGTTCCTGCGGTGACTTTTTCTGCCACTGCTAATGCCTTTCGATACCTTGGGGCAGAGGTTCGGTTTTGTGATGTGGATCAACAGACTGGCTTGCTCTGCCTAGATTCCCTTACATCCTTGCTTGAGAATATTAAACCCGCTCCTTGTCAGTGCCCTATATTGATTGCCCCGGTCTCTTTTGCTGGAGCAACTGCTCCTTTAGATGAGCTTGATGGGATTGCAGCTAAATTCGGGTTTCGGGTAATTGAGGATGCATCTCATTCTCCCGGTTCAACTGCCCAGAGCAAAAACGGGGCTTACAATAGTGGGTCGTGTATCTATTCTGATGCGGCTTGCCTGAGTTTTCATCCGGTGAAGCATATTTGCTGTGGGGAAGGTGGTGCCGTTCTGACCAACGACCATAAGCTTGCCAAACTCGCCCGAAAATTGAGATCCCATGGGATCGAACGCCCCTTTGACGACTCGCATCAATCTCCTTGGTTTTATGAGCAAACAGAACTTGGATGGAACTATCGACTAACCGATTTTCAGGCAGTTCTGGGCCAGTCTCAGCTTTCCCGACTTGATGCACAGTTGGAAAAACGCAGGCAACTGGCCGCCAATTATGTCCGATCCTTTTCCAATTCGCCATTCAAGGAGTGCTTTGAGTGCCCTGCCTTACTGCCTGGCCATTCCTGGCATCTCTTCATCATTCGATTCAAGCAAACTGGGATTCGTGACAAGGCACACAAGTACCTAAAAAGCAGGGGCATAACCACCCAAGTACATTATGTGCCTCTTTACCGACATCCTTATTACAGAGAAAGGTATGGTGAAGCACAGTTGCCCGGGGCGGAAGAATTTTACCAGTCATGCTTAAGCATTCCCATGTTTCCTGCATTGTCT
>JAYNJW010000048.1:1266-8784 GCA_038110535.1 Opitutia bacterium
CCAACCCGCGATGCCGAATTGTCCTTTTGGGCAAAGAAGAAAAAATGGTTACTACAACATAAGATTCGAGCATGGGTGTCCGAGGAATCTTATGTACACCATTGTGACGACAAACTAGATTTCTTTACCCACTGGCAAGGTTCTTCAATCTCGCCAATTCCCACATTTCGAAAGATTGACAACCATTCCATCGAAAGATGGGTGGCAAAGGATAGAAAGGGATCAGGTTCTCGAAATATCAGCCTGAATATTTCCTCCAAGCAGGCCCATAAATTATCGGGAGATGCGTCGAAAGATCTCATTTTTCAGCCTTTTATCAAAGGTAGGGAATTTACCGCCGAGGCTTGGGTGAGTCAGTCCGGGACCTGCCATGGCCCCCTTTTGCGCTGGCGGACAAAAGTGGTCAACGGGGAGTCTCACCAAACCGTCATTTTTCATAATCGAGAATGGGAAAAAGCGATGCGCTCCATGTTTTTGCATGTACCTGGAGCAAGGGGCCATTGCCTGGCTCAAGTGCTAGTAGACGGGATGGATAATCTTCATTTACTAGAGATCAATCCACGGCTCGGAGGGGCTAGTCCCCTTGCCTTGCGCGCCGGTCTGAATTCAGTGGCATGGCATTTGATGGAAGAAACTGGAAATGATCGTGATATACCTACGAATTCTCGTTTTCCTGAAGGCATGTCTTTAACCAAACAGGACAGGGATGTTTTTTTTAATTCTTAAAAGGTTTGCCTACCATCTGCGAAACTCCTTGTTTTATCTCTGACTATGCCGGCATTAACCTTTGCAATTGCGAACCAAAAAGGGGGTGTGGGAAAAACTACCACAACCGTAAGCTTGGGTCACGCCCTTGCCCTTATGGGAGTGCCCACGCTGATAGTCGACATGGACCCACAGGCAAATGCAACCAGTTGTCTTGGCCTAGAGAAGAAACCAGGGCTAGGAATCTATGAACCGTTACTGTATGGAACCGATGTCGCCTCTCGCGTGATTTCCAGCAAAAGGAAAAACCTTTGGATTGTTCCTTCAGAGCTCGATCTTGCAGCAGCTGAATTAGAACTGAGTGGCCAGGATGAGTATTTGATTAAGTTGCGTGCCTCGCTTGATTCCCTGAAAGAACATTACGGGCTTCAGGTCATTCTGATCGATTGTCCGCCAACCTTGGGGTTGCTCTCCATGAACTCTCTTTGTGCTGCTGATTATTTGGTGGTTACCTTACAGTCCGAGTACTTGGCCATGGAGGGTTTGGGTCAAATAACAAGCGTAATCCAAAAACTCAAGGACGCTGGGATTAATCCTGCTTTGGAACTTGGTGGAATAGTAATGACTATGTACGACAGCAGGACCCGCTTATCCTATGAAGTCTGGCTGGAAGTTAACCAGTATTATCAGCATAAGGTCTTTCGCACTGCCATCCCTCGCAATGCCAGGCTAAGTGAAGCACCAAGCTTTGGGCAGACTGTTTTTGAGTACGCTCCCGAGTCGTCCGGGAGCTTGGCATATCGTGCTTTTGCACGAGAATTCTGCCAGCGCTTTCTTGCGGAAAAGTAGTCCCCATGGGTCTTTTTGATTCGATTAAATTGGCTGTTAAGCCACATCGCTCCTCTCCCAAAAATGGTGAATTCTCCGTGCTCGAGAACCAAATCGGATACCATTTCAAGAAGGTGAGTCTTCTTCGTGAGGCACTGACTCATCCCTCTTTCGATTCCCGAAAGTCCAGATTGAGAAACAACCAAAGGTTGGAGTTTCTTGGTGATTCAGTTGTGGGCTGCATTCTGGCAAAATGGTTATTTCATAGGTTTCCCGACCTTCCTGAAGGAGATTTGAGCCGGAAAAAATCTCTGCTAGCCAGGGGACACAATCTTGCTGTTGTAGCCCGCAAGATCAATTTGCAAGATCATTTAATAATCGGCAAATCGGAACGATTGAGCAAAGGCAACCTGCGACAATCCGTCCTAGAGGATGCCTTCGAGGCATTAATAGGAGCTATTTACCTGGATAGCGACTATGCCACAACCGAGCGGGTTATGTTGAAGTGGGAGAGTTTGTTTCTTTCCACACTGAAAGATAAAAGCTCTGATTTTAACCCCAAGGGGAAACTACAGGAGTTTTTGCAGGCCCAGCCAGAATCTCCCAAAGTATCTTATCATTTAATCAAACAGAGTGGACCGGATCACAGAAAAGAATTCAAGGTAGAACTCAGAATAAACGGTACGCCCATCTCGACCGGCCTCGGCCAGAGTAAAAAAAAGGCTGAGGAAGAAGCTGCCCAAGCTGCAATCAAAGCCCTCCCACCCTTCCTCAAGTGAAAAAAATTGAGCCACCGGGCTCTCTGGCATCGTCCTTTATCCCAAACTGCCCCAAGCAGGCGGCAACTGTACTCCTGGCAGACTTGTGGGTCCAAAAAAAATGTCCGGTTGCAATTGTCATAGGGGAATCACTTCCAGACGCGGAAAATAAATGTGAGGACATTGCCGCTTTGGTGGAGTCACTTTATCCAGGCTTCCCCGTTTGTTTTCATTCGTTCGACCGCCCCCAAGCAATTGATCATCCAGATGCTTTCGAAAAAACCTGTGAACGGTTATCCTTACTTTCCTCTCTCAGGGAGATTGCAACTGAGGATGGCGCACACCCGAACCATTTAGTTGCCACTACTTTTGACGCACTTCTCGGAACCTGTCCTCTTTTGGAAAAGACAGAAGATACTGAACTGCTGATCAAAAGCGGCACTGAACTTTCATACGATTCGTTTAACCAGGAACTTGTCACCAAATTTGATTATTCCAGTGAGGTGGTCTGCGAAGAGCCGGGGCAATTTGCGATCCGTGGAGGGCTGATCGACATCTATCCGGTTAACGCAGATTACCCCGTCCGAATCGATTTTTTTGGTGATACTGTGGATGAAATTCGCATCTTCGACCCTACTTCTCAAAGAGCGGTCAGAAAAATTCCACAAATACGAATCTCATCGCTTGCCAATGATGAAGCAGAGGAAAGAGAGGGCGAATTCTTCAGGTATCTTCCCAATTCTGTCTTATGGCACATGGAGGAGCCGGAAAATTTACTTCGGACTTATCCGCTGGTATTCCACGAAACTGGAAAGGAGGCCAGCGAAAAAGCCAATTTATCTCAAGTATGGAAGCGTGATCAAAACCTCTCCGATTATTTCCTTATAACGAGCGAAATTGATATGGGGGCAGGAATCTTTGAAAAATCTCCAAAATTAATGATACCAGTTCGATCACTTATTGCTGAACTGGAACGCCCCTTGGCGGTTCATTCGGATATTCTGGATCGCGAGCAAACGAAGGAAATGTCAGATATAATTCTTCGTTCCATCGCAGAATTTAGCAATTTGGGATTTGCCGTTTTTATTTCGATTGGTGCGGATGCAGAAAAAAAGAGAATTGAAAACATTTTGGAGGAACATGGTCTTGGTCATTTAAAGTTTTCTTTCCTGCCGGTTGGACTGCATCAGGGATTTGTCTACCAAAAGCAAAGGAACTTATCCTTGTTCAGTTCTTTCTTAAATGATCAAGAGAAAGGTCTGCTCGTTGCGACATCTAGAGAGATTCTGGGGAGGGAGAGAAGTCGTCGGCCTATACATTCACGTAAGGCAAGAGTGCAAAGAAGAGAGATTGACCAGGCTCTTGATTTTGCGGAATTGGTGAATGGAGACCTACTGGTTCATTTTCAGCATGGGATTTGCCGGTTTCTAACTTTGGGGAAGATTGCTCAGGACGGAAAAACGGAGGAAGCACTCACAGTGGAATTTGCAGACGGAATTCTCCTGCATGTCCCTTTGCAGGAGTCCCACCTGCTCTCGCGTTATGTGGGGTTACGAAAGACCAATCCCAAACTTGCGAAACTGGGCGGAAAAAGCTGGGCCAAAACAAAAGAGGCAGCTGAGTTGGCAGCGATTGATCTGGCTGCCGACCTGCTCAGATTACAGGCATCCCGTGATGCCGAGACTGGATACGCTTTCTCGCCTGATGACCAGTGGCAGAAGGAATTCGAGGACTCCTTTCCCTATGCCGAGACAGCTGACCAGTTACGGTCAATCCTCGAAGTTAAAGAAGATATGGAATCGGAAAAGCCGATGGACCGTCTTGTCTGTGGCGATGTAGGTTATGGTAAAACAGAAGTTGCAATGCGGGCCGCCTTCAAGGCAATTATGGATGGAAAGCAGGTGGCTCTCCTTGCCCCAACCACCATTCTTTGCCAGCAACACATGCAAACCTTTAATGCACGCATGAGTGACTTTCCCGTTACCATTGAAATGCTTTCTCGTTTTCGCACAGCCGGGCAGCAAAAGAAAATAATAGTTGGGCTTCAATCTGGTGCAATTGATATGGTTGTGGGCACGCACCGCATGTTTTCCGATGATCTAAAGTTCAAGGACTTAGGACTTCTTATCATCGATGAGGAACAACGATTTGGAGTGGAGCACAAGGAAAAGCTTAAACGGATGAAGGCCAATGTCGATGTGCTTACTCTGAGTGCAACTCCCATACCGAGAACTCTTTATTTTGCCATGGTGGGAGTTCGTTCGTTTAGCACTATTGAAACAGCCCCAACTAATAGGAGACCCATACGGACAGAGGTAATTCGGGCTTCCGATGAAGTCCTGAAACGAGCGATCGAGCTAGAACTTCGACGAGGCGGGCAGATTTTCTATCTCCATAATCGGGTCAAGACAATCAATTCAGTTGCCCGCAAGATTCAAGAGCTTGTTCCAAATTTGCGTATCGCAATCGGCCATGGGCAAATGTCGGAGTCAGAACTTGAAGAAGTGATGGTAGAATTTATTGCCGGGAAATTCGATTTGTTACTCTGCACCACCATCATTGAATCAGGGCTAGATATTCCAAACTGCAATACAATTATCATTGAGGAAGCTGACAAATTCGGTCTTTCCCAGCTTTACCAATTGCGAGGCCGAGTTGGAAGATTTACGCGACAGGCTTATGCCTATCTTCTGGTCAATCCGCTTCTACCTGTTAAGGAAAAAGCAAGAAAGCGACTCGCTGCATTAAGGAACACCAGTAGCATGGGGGCCGGATTTAAAATTGCTCTACGAGACCTAGAACTCCGTGGAGCAGGAAATCTTTTAGGCAGTGAACAAAGCGGGCATATTGCAGGAGTTGGTTTCGAAATGTATTGCAAGTTGTTGCGAGAAAGTGTGTCACGACTCAAAGGCGATGAGGTGGCACTTCGTCCATCTGCAGTCGTCCGCCTGGACTTTTTGCACACGGATGAATCTGATACGGAAGGCACGGATTCCTCAACTATGGCATCATGCTTGGTTTCTTCTTACATGAGTGAACCGAGGTTGCGCATTGAATTCTATCGAAAAATCGCTGCTATCATGGAAATAAGTGAGGTCGAAAGCATGCGCGATGAATTGGTCGACCGTTTTGGCACCTTGCCCTCACCGGTTGAAGCAATTTATTTAGAAACTGAAATTAAATTCTTAGCCCAGCAATTCGGATTTGACTTGGTCTCAAATGATGGCCCGGATTTGTTGTTACGCAAAGTAAGAAAAAGTTCAAGGGAAGGGTATCAGTACGAAAGGAGAGCTGGAAAATTACCAAGGATAAATAGCCAAAAGCCTCTTTTAAAGTTGAAGGAAATCATTCGATTTCTCAAAATCCATAAGCATGGGACTATGTAATGCAATGAAAGGGGTGCTTTTTATTATTCTAACTGGGTTTGGGGTTCATTTGGCGGGGGCCGAACTTGTGGAAGTGAATCGGGTCGTTGCCCAAGTAAACGACCGAGTTATTACTTGGGGGGAAATACAATTAGCCATGGAAAAACTTAATTTTTCAGAAGAAGAAAAATTACTTCGTGCCCAAGAATTTGTGGATGGGAAAATTGATCGGCTACTGTCTCAGGTCGCTTTTAAAAACAAAGGCATGGAATTACCAGTCACCTATGTGGAACAGGAGTATGCCGATAAATTAATGTCAGATTTCAATGGGGATAGAAGGTTGTTTCGTGAAGTCTTACAAAGCAACGGGCAATCCCCTTTGGAGTACAAAGACCAACTCAAGGAAGACATTATTCATATGCACATGCTTGCTCAGAGAAAGCGTACGGGGGACGAAATAAGTCCGCAAAGCGTGGAGGATTATTACAATCAAAATCCGGGCAAATTCCGGACTGAGAAGAGGATTCAGATAAAAGAAATTGTGTTCTCCGAGCAAGGTACGGATTCTAATAAAACAATTAAAGAACAGGCTAAGGATATTCATGCTCTCATCCTCAATGGTCAAAATTTCGATCTTCTTGCAGCTTCCAATGGCCAAAGTCCTTTTCTCAAAAAATCGGGGGATTGGGGAGTGTTTGTGACTCCCCAGGAAATTCGGAATTCTACCATTAGAGAGGTCGCTTTTTCTTTAAAAGAGCAGGAAGTATCGGAACCTTTCAGAGTGAATTTGTTAGAACGGAAAGCGAATGGATCGATTAGTAATTCCGGAAAATTTGCTTGGTATATTCTAAAGATTGAAAATGTGGAGGATGCCAAGCTGTTACCAGTCGATGAAGTTCGTTCTGATATCGAAAGAATAATTGCCAAGGATTTAGAATTAGAGGAACAGCGCAAATGGCTTTCCCGTCAAAAGCGCGATGCCTATGTAGATATCAATCTACCGGCAAAGTAAGTTCATTAAAACAAGGTAAAATATGTCCGATCCGGAGGGAATTGTTCGCCTGACCCTGAAGGATCTACCGGTCAAGGACCGCCCTCAGGAAAGACTCGAGAAATACGGCCCACGCCCACTTTCCGACCGGGAACTGCTGGCCATGCTCCTGCGTTCGGGAACAGCCCGACACGATGTTTTAGCCCTGGCTGACATCATTATTAAAGAGGCCGGATCCTTGGCAGGTTTGGTTCGTTGGGATGTGTCTGACTTTCAAAAAGTTCCTGGTGTGGGAAAAGTAAAAGCACTTCAACTTTCGGTTCATCTGGAAATTGCCCAAAGAATAGCCCAGGGGAGTAGGCTGAAAAAACTTGAACTGGATGAACCGGTAAAAGTTTGGAACCTTCTCTACCCCGAAGCTATTTCCGAGAGCGTAGAGAAAGTTTGGGTTTTATGCCTAGACCGGAAAAATAGAGTCCTACGAAAAGAAGTGATAACATCCGGTACTGCGACCGGATGCCTGGTTCACCCAAGAGAAGTCTTTCGTCCGGCAATACGTTGGGGTGCTACTGCGGTGATACTTGCTCATAACCATCCGAGTGGTGATCCGTCTCCAAGTACAAGCGACCTTCAGGTTACTCGTAAAATTGCAGAAGCCTCAAAACATCTGGATCTTGAATTTATTGATCATGTAATCATTGGTGAGCCAAGCATTTGCCCATCAGGTTGTGGCTATTACAGTTTTTCCGATAATGGTTTAGTCTAGTACCTCAATGCCTAGCTTTGATACTGGCATAAGATTCTCACACTCCAACGACTGACCGAAAACGATAGACCATAAGGCATATCGTCGCAGGGATGATCAAAGGCG
>JAYNJW010000048.1:8884-12303 GCA_038110535.1 Opitutia bacterium
CCAAATTCACACCCCATGAACAAAGTCTTCTTTCCTGGCCAGGTCCATTGCAGGGCAAGAAGGGCACGCAGGTTCGCTATTCTATCTTCTTGGTAGGCCAAGCTCATTTTATTGACCAGCGAACCTTTACCATGAACCACTTCATCGTGGGAGAATGCCTGAACGAAATTCTCTGAAAATTGGTACATTGCCCCAAAGGTCAATTGGTTGTGCTTGTGCTTTCGATAGACGGGTTCCGTTGAGAAATATCCCAGCACATCATGCATCCACCCCATATTCCACTTCAGGTCAAACCCCAACCCGCCAGTGGATGGTGGTTTGGTAATCTGAGGAAAGGACGTAGATTCCTCCGCAATACTGATTACATCCGGATATTCTTCATGGATAGCTTGGTTGAATTGCTTGATAAAATCAATAGCTTCCAAGTTTTCATTCCCACCAAACTCATTCGGATACCACTCTCCATCCTTTCGGGCATAATCAAGGTATAGCATCGAGGCTACCGCATCTACCCGGAATCCGTCTACTCCGAATCGGTCGAGCCATGCGATCGAACTTCCAATAAGGAAGCTTCTCACCTCGGCACGTCCATAATTAAAACACAGTGTGCCCCATTCCGCATGCAATCCTTTTTTGGGGTCTTCATGCTCGAACAGGCAGGTCCCATCAAACCGGGCAAGGGCAAACTCATCGGAGGGGAAATGTGCGGGCACCCAGTCAATAATGATCCCGATTCCAGCATCCTGTAAATTCTGCAGGAGAATGCAAAAGTCCTCCGGGGAGCCATATCGGTGAGTGGATGCATAATATCCCGTAACCTGATAACCCCAGCTTGCCCCGAAAGGATATTCACTTGGGGGTAAAAACTCAACATGGGTAAAGCCCAGGGTGCTTAAATAGTTGGGTAATTCATCTGCTAACTCCAAGAAGGACAAAGGTCGATTCGATACCGGGTGATAACGCCATGAGCCCAAATGCATTTCATAAATTGAAACCGGAGCGATCCTGGGATTATCCAATTTATTCAAGATTGCGGATTTCCGCAAAACCGATCGGTCATCAATAATAGATGCTTTTCCTGGGAGTGATTCAAATTTCCATCCGAATGGATCGACTTTCTCTCGCAGGACCCCATCGGATCCAAGCACCCTGAACTTATATTTATCACCCTTCTGGGCGGAGGGAACAAATAACTCCCAGCACCCGCAGTGCCCAAGGTTTCGCATGGGTAAGGCCTGAGCATTCCAATAATTAAAATCTCCCACCAAATGAACGGATTGGGCAGAAGGTGCCCAAACCACAAAAGATACCCCGCTTACGCCATCATGAACCCTAGGAATGGCTCCAAGCTTTAAAAATGGGCGACGATCCCATCCCTGATTGAAGCCATTCAAATCCTCACTTTGTACGGAAGGCAAAAAGGAATAGGGATCAATCCATGATCTATCGCCCTGGGGGTAGACGGAATAAAGTGAATACTTAAAAGGAGTATTCTCTTTTGGTATGACTGCCTCAAACAGTCCGGAAGCATCAACCAATTGCATAGAATAACTCAGGTCGGAGTGCGTGCCCTTAACGGTCACTTCGGTTGCCCCCGGATCCCAGGCACGGACAACCAAGCCTTTCCCATTCCCCAGGTTATGCATTCCAAGCAACTGGTGTGGGTCGTAAGACTTTCCTTTCACTATGTTAGTTATCTCATCTTCAGATATGATCATTGGGGGATATCCTATGCTCGATAGATTGGAAAAAAACAAGGTCGAATACTCAAGCTTCTTTATCCTTGTACCTTTTGAGCAAAGAAACATCTTTCATTGGGTGAACCGAGTAGCTTTTTCTTATTTCCTTTGTTTTCATTTTCTTGCCTGTGCTTTTATTTGGGGGGATTCTCCGCAGGCCTTTGAAATGATTCTAGAATCCGACAACCCCATTGTCTATGAAGATGACAATGCTACCATCACTGCAAGGCAAAATGCGTCTCTGCGAGGAACTGACTTTCTAGTCCTAGCTGACCAGATTAAGTGGAATCGCAGATCAGGGGATGCCATAGCGATTGGATCCGTGTCATTGACCAGGGGTAATTCCAGGATTTTAGCCGATGAAGCTCATTTTTCGACTAAAACGGGTAATTTCATGGCAATCAACACACGGGGCGGAACTATGCCCAAGTATTTTATCGCTGAAAAGATAGAGAGCAATGCTTCAGTGGAAAATTATTATAATGCCAGTCTTTACCTCTCCGAACCTGGTAAATTCGAGCCTAATTTCAGTACGACCATGTACACCGTTGATAAGAATGAGTCTAATTTTAAAATCGCACCATCTTATCTAAGAATTGGGAATACTTTGGTTGGAATACTTCCGGGGTATAGTGGGACAAAAGAAAATGGTTTGTTCGGTCTGAGTTCAGTCCTAAAAGTGGGCAAGGACAAGTCACTTGGTTGGTACGGAGAAAAAAGTTTTTCCTATCGTTGGCAGGAGCTTACCTCCGTTGCCAAATTCACTTATTATCAAAACCGTGGCATTCTTCTTTCTCCTCAGATTTCATTTGCAAAGACTCTTGAGAATGGCTTTTTTTCTAGCCGACTAAACGGAGGTTGGACGAATGACAGGGGCGAAAACCGAGGAAGCGACAATCGCAACATTCCCCTAGATCGAAACCGTGGTTATGCTCATTTCAATAACACCGCCCGCTTTCATGACAGATTGCGCTCTTCCACCTTGGTGGAATGGGAAAGTGATTCCGAGATTATTCGCGATTACAGGAGAAGTACATTTCACAAAAACCAATGGAACCAGAGCCATAATGAACTAAGTTACGAGGGTAATGGATACACGATTTCAATCCTATCTCGCTGGCAGTCAAATAAACACGAGTCAGTCGTTGAACACTTACCATTTTTATCCTTCGATTCTGGTCCTAGCAAAATAGGGAACCTGAACTTTTTTCAGTCGAGCACTGTCAACTATGCCAGCATAAGAAGAAGAAATGAGTTCGGAATTGCCAGTCCCTCCATCCAAAGAATGAACCTAGGCTACAAACTGGAGCAACCGTTGCCTCTTGGTAACGGAGTCCAGTTGACTCCATCTGCCGGTTGGATGTATCAAGATTATCAGTTCAATAATAGCTCTTTAAACCGATTCTGGGGAGAGTATGGAATCGATCTGCACGCAAGTTTGTACCAACCTATACCTTTCCGAAATCAAACTTGGGAAATCGATCAATTATTGCACCTTACGAAATTTTCGCTGGGGCTTAGATGCACCGAACAATTATCAGGCGACAGTCTGATCAATTTGCCTGAGGTTTATCCCGAAGTTGAAAATTTAAACTTATCCCCACTCGACTTGCTTGACTATCGAAATAGCGAACTCATCAATGAGAAAAAACTCATTCGCTTGGGTTGGGAAAATTACCT
>JAYNJW010000049.1:0-12016 GCA_038110535.1 Opitutia bacterium
CGTGTAGGAAAATTGGCTGGTCGGATGCCCGTGGTCGTTGAGGGCGACCTGACGGATTGGACTTTGCTCCAGAGTTTATTCCTCGATCATCCTGATGTGGGAGCGGTGATTCACTTTGCCGCACTCAAAGCGGTTGGAGAATCAACCGAATATCCCCTGAAATATTACTGGAATAATGTTTCTGGTTCAATATCCCTGTTGCAGGCAATGGAAACGGCCGGCATTAAAAACTTAGTCTTCAGTTCTTCCTGCACCGTGTATGGGGAACCCAAACATGTGCCCCTCGATGAATCTCATCCAATTGGTGAAGTTTCTAGCCCTTATGGTCGGACCAAGTTCCAAGTGGAAGAAATAATACGCGACCATGCCTCTGCAAATCCCCATTTTCGTCCGGCAATTTTGCGGTACTTCAATCCCGTTGGTGCCCATCCCAGTGGTGACATCGGAGAAGATCCCCAAGGCATTCCTGACAACCTAGTACCTTTTGTTTGTCAGGTTGCTTCTGGTCAGCGCGAAAAGCTTCGGGTGTTTGGTTCTGATTATCCGACCCGGGACGGCACTGCGATTCGTGATTATTTACATGTGGTTGATTTGGCTGATGCACACCTCAAAGCTTTGTTGGCTTTGGAAAACAACAAAAATGGATTTATCTGTAATCTCGGAACGGGAAAAGGGTCCAGTGTGCTGGAAGTCATTGCAGCTTTCGAAAGAGCCACAGGCATAAGGATCCCGTTCGAGTTTGCCGATCGTAGACCGGGCGATGTGACCGAGGCTTGGGCCGATCCTTCCTTGGCTGCAAAATTGCTCGGTTGGAAAACTTTGAAAGGGCTAGAGGAAATGCTTGCAGATGCCTGGCATTGGCAAAGAAAGAACCCGGACGGTTATCGCCGAGGAGGTATTAAGTTGTAGTCAGTAGGGTTTCCCCCGCTGGCAATGATCGCATCGATAACCATTTCTAAATCCAATCGGTCGCCAAGTCTAATTCCTAAACGAGCAAATTCTCCAGCTCCGAGTTCCACCACAAATTGTAAGGAGTTGGACTGGGAAGCCAGACCAGTAAGATCGAATGGCCGGCCTTGGTATAATTCTTTCAACCTTCCATCCTCAGAAAAATAGCCAATATCCAGAGGGATGCGTGTATTTTTCATCCAAAATCTTTGGGGTTGAGGGTTTTCAAAAATGAATAGCATACCCTCTTTTTCATTAAGTCTTTCACGGTGCATTAATCCTAACTCCCTTTGCTTGGGCAATCTTGCCAATTCTAAACTTAAGGAAATATCCGCTATTTTGATCTGGTATTGCTTATTGCTCTCTTCATTAGGAAGGTTTGATCGAGCATCTTCTTTGCAGCAAGTTATACAAAACAAAAGGAAGACGATTGGCAGATGAGAAAAAAACCGCATGATCAGATTTTAATTGATGAAAGATCTTCTTGAACAGATCAAGAGCCTTCGCGTTTTGGTAATTGGAGATGTGATGCTCGATCGGTATGTGATGGGCGAGGTAAACCGCATTTCTCCGGAAGCACCCGTGCCTGTATTGACTGTGCAGGAAGAACGGTCAGTTGCCGGAGGAGCTGCCAATGTGGCCCTGAATATTCGGTCTCTTGGTGCTCAAGTCGAATCAATTGGCTGGTTTGGACAGGATGATCGAGGGGATGAACTGGTAAGCATTTTGCGGAATAAAGAAATCTCCGTCGACCAAGAGTTCCGTTTTTCGTCCACTCCCACAATTACCAAATCCAGGGTAACCGCATCCAACCAACAAATTTGCAGAGTGGACAGGGAAGCATCTAGCGAGCACTACCAGCCCGATCTCGCGAAACTGGGCCAGGTAATCGCCGAAAAAGTTGCCCAAGCAGATGCGGTCATTGTGTCAGATTATGGAAAAGGATTCGTGACCAATGAATTGCTTTGCTTGGTCCGCAAATCTGCCCAATTTTTGGCCATTGATCCTAAGCCTAGCAGGCTATTGGATTATTCCAAGCCAGACCTGCTTACCCCCAATCGGATGGAGGCTTTGGAACTTGCTGGGATGTCCAGAGAATCACGGGAAAAATTTCCTACGGATCAAGTAGTGGAGACAATTTTTAATATACACTCTCCCCGAATGCTTGCGGTTACCCTTGGTGGAGAAGGTATGCTCTTGGCAAAATCGGGAAAAGTCGAACGTACGATGCCTACAGCTGCCCGAGAAGTATTTGATGTGTCAGGTGCGGGAGATACGGTGATTGCGTCCTTAACCCTTGCTTTATCTGCTGGGCAATCTTTTGAACAAGCGGCAGAATTTGCCAATCTTGCGGCTGGAGTAGTGGTTGGTAAAGCAGGGACGGCAACGGTTTCGCCCGAAGAAATTCTGCATCTCTCATAAATGGGCAAAAAGTTAGCCCTTTTTTTAGATCGTGACGGTACCTTGATCCAAGATGCCCACTACCTAAAAGACCCGGAAAAATTAATCATTATTCCTTCTGCAGGTCCAAGTTTACAGAAGGCTAAAAATGCAGGATATTTTTTATTCATCCATACCAATCAGTCAGGAATCAGTCGTGGGTATTACGATTGGTCTGATGTTCATGCATGTAATGCCAGAATGTATGATGAGTTTGGATGGGCAGAAGATTTCTTTACCGAGGTTTGCATTGCCCCGGAATCTCCCCAAGAAAAGGATGGCTTTCGCAAACCATCTCCAAAGTTTGAACTGGAAATGATACAAAAGTATAACCTGGACCCTTCGCAGTGCTGGGTGATTGGAGACAAATGGATTGATGCTCAAACCGCATTGGCATGCGGTATGCGAGGTGCACTTGTCCGAACAGGTAAGCCCATTGATCAGAGTCTGGAAAAAAAAGCAACCGATCATCAAGTGGCCATTTTTGATACTCTCGCTGAATTTATCGATGGGGAACTGAATTTATGATGAATTATAAGCCTCCAAGTTCATGGGATGTAGAAGAGGACAACCTACATGCAGATTGTCGAATTTTTGAAGTTCGAAAACAGCGGTTTCGAAGAAAGTCAGATGGATTAAGGGGGGATTTTTTCGTGCTTGATACCAATGACTGGGTGAATGTACTCGCCCTAACAGGCAGCGACGAATTGGTTCTTGTTCGTCAATATCGTTACGGCAGTAAGGAATTTTCTCTGGAGCCTCCTGGCGGGGTGGTGGAAAAAGGGGAAGATCCTATCTTTGCAGGATTGCGGGAATTGCAGGAGGAGACAGGTTACACGGGGAAAGATGCGGAATTGCTTGGAACGGTCCGTCCCAATTCGGCCATTTTATCCAATCGTTGTCATATAGTGATGGTCCGGGATGTTGAAAAAACGAAAGAGCTAAATTTTGATCAGCATGAAGAACTTGTTACTGAACTATATCCAGTCGCAAGTGTAAAAGAAATGGTTCGAAAAGGGGAGATCACTCACTCCATTGGACTGAATGCAATCTTGATGCTTCTGCTGAAATTTGATTTCGCATGAGGGGTATGGGAAAATAATCTTAACCATCCTGTACTCCTTTGTGTCTTTACCGAGTTATTCACAATTGCTAGAATGTTTCCACTTTTATGAATGATTTACTTTCCATCATCGAGGAAACTGGGAATCCCGATCCTGCATATTTGGCCAAGATATTGGGCCGCACGGCTGAGGAGGTGGCAGCGGAAATGCAGAGCCTGAAGGAAAATGGTGCCTTGCTCGGTTGGGTGCCTTTGCTCAATCCTGCCCAAAAAGAGGGTGGGGAGGTAAAGTCTGTGATCGAGGTCAAGATAAGTCCTGAACGGGAGGGAGGATTTGATCGCTTGGCTCAGCGTATTTCCAAGTTTGATGAGGTGGAAGCCTGCCATTTGATGTCCGGAGCCTATGATCTACTCGTCATTGTCAAAGGTAAGAATTTACACTCCGTGGCTACCTTTGTTTCTGAGCGGCTTGCCACTATAGAGGGAGTGCTTTCCACTGCCACTCATTTTTTGCTCCGTTCTTACAAAGAGCATGGACACTTGCTTGGTCAATCAGTGGATGATTCCGAAAAACCTGCTGTCAGTGCTTAATTGTCAATGAACCCGCAGGACTATATCGCCGAGCATGTTCGTGGATTGCCCAGGTCGGGAATCCGGGATTTTTTTGCGATTGTATCGGAAATGCCTCAGGCGATATCTTTGGGCATTGGAGAGCCCGATTTTATTACTCCGTGGAAAATTCGGGAATCCTCAATTTTTGCCTTAGAAAAAGGAAAGACTTCCTACACTGACAACCGCGGACTTCTTTCGTTACGCAAAGAGATTTCGTCTTATGTAGAAAATCATTTTGGACCTGCCTACGATCCGAGGAGTGAGATTTTGGTAACTGTGGGCGTGTCGGAGGCAATTGATATTGCACTGCGTTCTCTTCTTAATCCAGGAGACAAAGTTCTCTACCACGAACCATGCTATGTCTCCTATGCACCCAGTATCTCTCTAGCGTTTGGGGAAGCCATACCGGTTGCAACCAACCCTGAAGATTCCTTCGCCTTGGACCCAGATGCTTTTGAGAAGGCATGGCAGCCAGGCTGTAAGGTTTTGATGCTCAATTTCCCTACTAATCCAACCGGTGGAACTGCAGACCGTGAAAAACTTGAAAAGCTCGCCAAATTTGCGGTCGAGAAAGATTTGATCGTAATTAGCGACGAAATTTATGCTGAGCTTACTTATGAGGGCGAGCATCTGAGCATTGCATCCTTTCCAAGGATGCAGGAGCGCACTATCTTTCTTCATGGGTTTTCCAAGGCTTTCGCTATGACTGGATTTCGGGTTGGGTTTGCCTGCGGTCCGGATTGGTTAATCGAAGCAATGATGAAGATTCACCAATATTGTATGATGTGTGCCCCTATTCTAAGTCAGGAAGCGGCCGTCGAAGCACTCCGAAATGGTGCAGACGATGTCGCCAAGATGCGTGATCAGTATGCTAAGCGCCGAGATTTTGTGGTGGGCCGATTTAATGAGATGGGTCTGCAGTGTCATCTGCCCCGGGGTTCTTTTTATGCATTCCCGGCTGTTTCGGAAAGTACAGGATTGGAAGAAGTGGATTTCTGTCATCGCTTACTAAGAGAAGCAGAAGTCGCGGTTGTTCCGGGAACTGCATTTGGACCCCATGGAAAGGGGCATGTCCGGGCAAGTTTTTCCACCTCTTACGAAAAACTGGTGGAAGCGACCGATCGGATGGAACGGTTTGTTGACCAAGTCCGGGCAGAAGCAGAAGCGGTTTCTGCCGCTGGCTGATTTTTTATTTGATCCTTTTTTTATAGGTGAACCCTAGTATTGCGATTGTTGGCCGGCCCAATGTTGGTAAAAGTCGGTTATTTAACCGACTGGCCGGTAAGAGAATATCGATTGTTCATGATCGTCCCGGAGTTACCCGCGATGTGGTGGTGGCCGACAGTCCGGAGGGTTATGTACTAATGGACACAGGAGGCATAGGTATGCTCCCAGAGATGACGCCTGCAGAAATTCAGGATGCTACTGAGGATCAGGCTCAATTTGCCATTCAGGCTGCCGACCTTCTCTTATTTGTGGTGGATGGCCGGGCAGGTCCATTACCACTCGATCAAACTCTCGCCCAGAAATTTCGCAAAATGGGGAAGCAGCCCGTTTTAGTGGTTAATAAAATGGATGATCCAGAAGATGATTATTTCTTTCAGGATTTTAAAAGGCTTGGTTTTACCGCACAGGTAGGTGTGTCTGCGGAACATGGTTATGGGGTGGAGAAATTAACCACTCTGTTTCAAGAGCTTTTACCTTCTCCTGTTCTTCCTTCTGGTGCACCCGATACTTTGCGTACCAGAATTGCCTTCATAGGTCGTCCCAATGTTGGGAAATCTTCTCTTTGCAATCGATTGCTCGACATGAAACGATTGATTGTCAGTGATGTTCCGGGTACCACCCGGGAAACCGTCGAGCTCGACTTGGATTATCAGGCGGAAGGATCGCAGGAGCCGTGGAAATTTCGCTTATTTGATACCGCAGGTTTAAAACGAAGGAATCGGGTGGATACTTCGCTTGATTATTTTTCTGCAGTCAGAACCAAGCATGCAATACAAGAAACAGAAGTTGTTTTTCTTGTACTTGATGCAAGAGAGGGAGTGACCAAGCAGGATAAATTGCTTGCTGGTCATGTTCTGGATGAAGGTAAGGCACTTGCCATTCTGGTGAACAAGTGGGATCTCGCCCTAGACGGTTTTCGAAAAGATCCTCTTCCCGGATACGAGGATGAGCATGCATTTCGCAAAGCCTACCTTGAGTCTGTCCGAAAAGAATTTGTATTTCTGCCGGATTCTCCTATCTCTTTTGTCTCGGCACAATCCGGATATGCAATCCAAGACTTTTTGCTCGTTGCCAGAGATCTTGATGCCCGAATGGAAAAAAGCATTTCCACTTCAGCTCTGAATAAATTGATCGGTGATATGTTCGAACACCGTCCACCTGCTAAGGTGAAGGGGAAAAGGTTTAAAATCTTTTATGCTGTTCAGGTGGAAAAACGGCCTTTCCGCATAAAATTATTTTGTAACCGGGAGCACAAATTGGATGAGCCATACCGTCGATATTTAGAGAAAGGCATTCAAAAAAAATTTGGTCTTTCTGGATGTCCCTTAAAGTTTTCCTTGGCGGGCAAAGAAGCCCGCTATCAAGAAGAAAAAAAATCCGCTTAATTCAACAGATCTTTTAATCCCACACCTTTTCTTTGAAAAATGCCGTCCAGATAGGGCGGCTTTTTTTTGGCCAGAAGGAATTTTGACGAAATGACGAATGCCCACTATGAGTACAATCTACAACTTTATCATGACAAAGCGAAAGATTGCCTTTTTCGGATCTGATGAGATCGCTATCCCCTGCCTGAATGCCTTGAGGCGGTTGTCCCCAGATTGGGAAATTTGTGGAGTGCTCACTCAACCAGACCGCCGGTCTGGTCGTGGTAGAAAACTGCTTCCTAACCCAATAAAAAAATGGGCTTTAGAATCTAATATTCCAGTTAAGGATCCTGAAAAACCCGGTGCCGAAATTGTTGAATGGATCGAAGGTTTGGGTACGGACTTAGTTTTGATCATGGCCTACGGGCATATTTTGAAAGAGGCTCTTTTAAAGATTGCTCCCTGTGGTTGCTTTAATTTACACGCATCCCTTCTTCCGAAATACCGGGGGGCATCCCCCATTGAATCCGCAATTGCCAGTGGGGAGAGAAAGACCGGTGTTACCTTGATGGGGGTCATTCCACGAATGGATGCAGGACCAATTATTGATGCGGAGAGCGTGCAAATTGCCAGAGGGGATACTGGTGCGGATGTGCGCGGGAAAATTTCCCAAGCATGTATTCCTTTACTTAATAGAAATATGGACGCCTTACTCTCCGGCAATGCTAGGCTAAGTGATCAGGATGAACAAGCAGCGACATATTGCCGGAAATTATTGAAATCAGATGGTCAGCTGAACTTTCATTTGTCTGCTCGTGATTTAATCTATCGAAACCGGGCGTTTGCTGATTGGCCAGGGTCTTATTTCTTCCACGAAGACAAAATGTTACGAGTGGGGAAAATGGCTGAATTGCAAGAGAGTGTTCATTTGCTACCTGGTCAGAGGTTGGCAGAGAATGACAATTCATTGATTATTGGAACCGCAAATGGGACGATTGAAATACTCGAGTTGCAAAAACCAGGAGGGACCATGCTTCCCGTTGGCGATTTTTTAAGAGGCTATTCACTACCCAGAGAAATAATTTTTCTGTCCCCTGCTGACCAACTTGATTTGATCCGCTGATAAAAAAGATTCCCCTTTCTTAAAAGATTTCTTGATTCTGTCTCCATGCTAAGTAACTTAAAGGAGTGGTGTTTAAGTTGGAAATGACAAAGCATTTGGCTTTGGCCTTTTGGTTGGCGGTTTTTATAAGTCTCGGGTTTTCATGTTTGGGACAGACTGATGCCAAAATTTTACTGGCTAATCTCAAACAGGACTTGGAGCTTATCAACCGCGAAGTAACTGGTTTGCGCAGTGAAGTGGAATTGCTCCGGCGTGAAAATGCACAACTTCGGGTTGCAATGGACCGGGCAAACCATGCGAAAAACCAGGCCCAGGATAGCGGGCTTGTGCTGGAGTTGCAAAACCGGTTGCAGACCTTGGAGCTTGCTTTCAAGCAAAGTGAGCGAGCTCGCGGAACCACTCAGGAAGAATTGAACAAAAAATTTCAACAAATTATTGAGCAGATGAATCGCGGTTTTGAGCAGGTGACCAGTACACGCACTTCTGCACCTGTTAAAGAACCCAGCTTTTCCAACGATTATCCGCAAAATGGATTTGTGCACAAGGTGGAGAAAGGGGAGACCGTGAGCAGTATTGCCCAAAAATACAAGTCCAAGGTCTCATGGATTATAAATGCCAATCAAATCGCGGATCCGACCAAGGTTTTTATTGGTCGTGAACTTTTCGTGCCCCAGAAATAACTTAGAACTAGAAAAATGAATATTCCAACTCGTAGATTAGGCCGTGGATTGGGTAGTTTAATTGCCGGGGGAGGTCAGGGAGCCTCCGCTGTTGAGGAAAAAACAATACCCGTCGTCATTGAAGACACCAATGCTCATGAGTCTGCTGCAAAAGTGGATAAGGAAGAATTGGTGATTTCTAAATTCAGTCATCAAGGAAATGAATTACAGGAACTCCCGATTGAACAGGTTGTGCCCAACCCTCATCAACCGCGCAAAGTCATCGATCCGCAAGCGGTCGCCGAGTTGGCGGCGAGTATAGATGCAGAGGGGTTGCTCCAGCCAATCGTGGTACGTCCGACTGAAAGTGGCTATGAATTAATCGCTGGAGAAAGGCGTTTGCGGGCACATCAACACTTGAACCGAACAACCATTTTGGCCCGCATTCTTGAGGCAAATGATCTTTCCTCCGCCAGCCTTTCCTTGATCGAGAACTTACAAAGAGAAGAATTAAACCCGATTGAAGAAGCGATGGGCTACCAATCGTTGATATCGGATTTTAATCTGAGTCAACATGAGGTAGCTCAACGAATGGGAAAAAGTCGTTCGCATATTGCCAACCTCATTCGCTTGCTTCAGCTGGATGGTGAGCTCAAAAGATTGTTATCAGATGGTGAACTCTCGGTGGGACATGCCAAAGTCCTGTTAAGTATCGAAGATCCTGATAATCGCTTGTCTGTTGGGCGTCAGGCAGTGTTGGAAGGATGGACTGTTCGTCAGATCGAAGAGGAATTAACTTCTGGGTTCTCCCGACTGGCTACACCAATTTCCAGAAAACCCTCCTCCTCCCTCTTATTTGATAATCTTGCTCAATCCACTGCCCGTTTAACCGGGCGGAAAGTGAAAATTAAAGCCTCGAGTAGGGGGAAGGGAACCATCTCATTTTCATTTTCAGACGAGGCCGATCTGCGAGGTCTACTTGCCAAGATCGAATATTCGACGAGTTAAACAGCGTTCGGTAGGTATGGGGAAAGAAGGTTGCCTTTTAGGCAGCTTCCTTCATTTTATTCCTTTAGAACCTATTTTGTTATGATCGTTTTCTTAACCACCCTTTTGATTTTATTGTGCCTGGCTGTTGTGCTCTTAATCCTTATTCAGCGCACCTCTGGCGGTATGGGCTCAGCCTTGGGCGGAGGTGCGGCGGATCAGTATCTGGGTGCCGGTTCGGCTGCTCAACTATCCAAGCTCACAGTCTGGGGAATTCTATTCTTCTTTATCTTATCTTTTGGTCTATACGCTCTTTACCAAAACGAAGCAGCAGGAGATGAGCAGTTGTTACGCTCAGGAACTAATCCATCTGCTGTTATTGCCAACGACCTTGCCTTGCCTGAGACCAGTGCAAATGATTTGTCCACTCAAAACCCTGCTTTGCCCGATACTCCCTTGGTTGAGCCCGTTGCTACTCCAGTGGAAGTACCGGTAGTTCCTGCAACTGCCGATCCGGTATCATCCGGAAATACGAGCAAGTAGTTTTTTCGGTTACGGTTCGGGCAAAGAAATGAAGCTTTTACAATGGCTTCTTTTCACTTTTATCTCGATTTTAATTTTTGTTAAAACGAGCTTTGCCCAGCCCTCATTCCCGGCCCGTGGATTCTCTGCAATATTGGATGATTCCCAAGCGGAGGAAAAACTAGCTGCTTTCCGGGAGGTCTTTTTTGCTGAACCCCAACAAACTGTTTATCATCAGGCCTACCTTTATCGGTTTCAGTTTGTTCATTATCCCAAATCTGGTCGTCCGATTATCCACCATGGGTTACTCTCCGGACCTTTTCCAAATTCTTCCACACTTCGGGTAGATTTACTTTCCAGCCCTCTAGAAATTGAATCCTTTGCTTCCTTTCTTCTCATCAGGGATCAAAATAGTTCTCGGGCATGGCACTACGAAAAAGGAGGTGCTGAAATCAAGGAATTATCACCGACAAACTGGTTGTTGCCTTGGACACTAGGGGTTAATCATACACCGTTTGATCTGTTGATGCCCTTTGTTACATGGCCGGTCGAGTACGAAAAATCGGGACGGGTGTGTGGACGACCCGCTCACCTGTTTGTTTTTAGCCCCTCCCAAGATTTTTCCAGATTTCCCTCATCTATTCGTGCTGTCCGTTTGGCAATTGATGATACCTATAATGCTCCGCTCCGGATCGAATATATGGATGGTGGAATTTTGCCTTTTCGAATCTTTTCTTTGCAGAGCTTTAAAAAGGTTAAAGATCAGTGGGTGGTTAAAACCATCGATGCAAAGGATCGGGATTCCCAATCCCGTACCCGTTATGAATTACAGGCCGTTGCTCATGGGCTCGATCTCGCTCCTTCTGTTTTTCAACCAAATGAACTTAGGCAACCAATTGTTCAGTCCTCTATTTCATTCACCGCTCTGTAGGTTGAGCTTATAACAACTTGATCAACTTGCCCGTTTGTTATTTTCTATTTTTTCTCACAAAATAATCATGAGTTCTGACTACCTTTCTCCTTGGGCGAAAAATATCGCTCCTTCTCCCACGCTGGCGGTTGATGCCAAAGCCAAGGCTTTAAAAGCCGCGGGCGAAGATGTTTGTGGATTTGGTGCGGGTGAGCCCGATTTTGATACTCCTCAATTTATTAAAGATGCATGTGCCCAGGCGTTGGCAGATGGTAAAACAAAATATGCACCCGCTCCTGGCTTGCCCGAGTTACGCCAAGCACTTGCCGAACAATATTATCAACATGGAGTCATTGCGGATGCCAACCCTGCTCAGGTCGTGGTCAGTCCGGGGGGGAAATACTCCTGCTACCTTGCCATTCTTGCCACTTGTGGTCCGGGAGATGAAGTTCTCATTCCTGCACCTTACTGGGTAAGTTACCCGGAGATGGCAAAACTTGCCGGTGCCACCCCAAAAATTGTTTTTGCTGGTGACGATCAGGGTTTTAAGGTTACTCCTCAGCAAATCGAAGAAGCCTTAAATCCTGCAACTAAGCTTATCATTCTCAACAGCCCCTCCAATCCGACTGGCTGTCTCTATGATCGAGAGGAAATGGAAGCCATTATGGAATTGGCCATTCGGAAAGATATCCTGGTTATGTCGGATGAAATTTATGAATATTTGCTTTACGATGGATCGGTACACCATAGACCCGCCTCTTTCTCCAAGGAAGCACAGGAACAGGTAATTACCGTGTCTGGTTTTAGTAAGACCTTCTCCATGACTGGTTGGAGGCTTGGTACTCTGGTTGCCAACCCCACAATTGCTAAAGCTGTGGCAAACTTACAGAGCCAAACTGCTTCCAATGCCACCACCTTTGCTCAGTATGGTGCTTTGGCAGCGGTTCAAAACTGGGATAAGGCGATGCAGGCAGTACAGGATATGCTTGTTCACTTTGACCGCCGCCGACTGCTTTTACTCGACGGATTGAATGCAATTCCTGGAATTGAGTGTTTGCGCTCACAGGGAGCGTTCTATCTTTTTCCCAAGGTTTCCTCTTTTGGGCTCTCTTCGGAAGAATTCTCAGCCAAGCTCTTGGAACAGGAAAAAGTGGCGGTTGT
>JAYNJW010000050.1:0-12007 GCA_038110535.1 Opitutia bacterium
GTACTTAGGATTTGTATACTGCATTGTCTACCACCATCACAGCCTGAGTAGGTTTTTGTAGACTTATCAGTGGTTTATGCAGTCTGCAGAGACTGTGATGGTGCCGGTGGCCAGAAGTGATTCCTGTGCACAGCACCAATGCTTCAATGATTACCTGCAATTGCTAGTGTTCACTGGGTATGAGTTCACAGTCAATACCGGTAAATGTTCTACCCTTTGTACAGTCATTGGTGAAGTTGCTAAAGGTTATCAGTACCCACTCCCTCAGCCTCATTACAAATGCTTCATCCGCATGTGATGCAATGAAGATGTACTTCCATCTTTCTTAATAAACCACTTTTATGCCTTGCATAGGGGGTATGCATGGGCCAGTGGGGGTACACGGGTATGTTGTAGTTAAGGTGTTACACAGAAGGCGAAATTGGATTGGTGGTTATTAATCCTCATTTTCATAACTAGCTGTGACTTCACTCATAGTCTCATCCATTCCTGCCACCAGACCGAATTGATGTTCATCATGGTTATCAAACGAGATAATTAGAGAATCTCCAACTTTCAATGCTTGATCAAATCTCCGGCTATCGGTTAGCTTCGCTAGATAATATTCCCACTTGCCCTCCTCGTTGTCGTCGCAACTTTCAAAAGTTAGAGATGATGATTCTGTAAAAATTTCTAACCAATTCTTCCATACAGAAATCTTCACGTTCAGAGGGTCTGTCCGTTGTAAATATAATGAATCGAGTGCGTCTGCGAACAAAAGTTCTTGGGACAAATAAAAATATTGAAGCTCCAGCGAAATCGCACCAGCTGAGTCAGTTGATCTGATCCAAATTCGTTTTTCATCCGGATCGTGCGTCCAAAAGTTGTAACGAAATACCTGAGATTCGTCGGTTGAGTCATTTTGACGATCCAATGCCTCTGATGAGTACTGAGACTGATTTCCTGAATGCGATTTCCCTTTTAGTACTTGATCTAAATTTTTATCATCAATAAAGAGCTCTCGTTTATCAGTAGTTGGGATGTGAGCATCTTTTGTTTCATTTCCCAGATTCCAAGCGTTGGGATCGCAGTAATGTAGACATGGCATTACATCTCCGACTCCCGTTTCCAAAAATTCCTTTTTCAAATCTGGTATTGAAATTCCATCAGTGCTTAGCCGTTTTTGAAAAATTTTGTAGTACGCATCATTCGCACTCTGGTCCGACAGAAAGCGACTTTCTCTTTTTGTCATTGCCTCGTTAAAAAATAGAGGCATGAGAGACCATTTCGCACTTAGGTCTAGGCCGTTGTATGTGTCAGCAAAGGCCCGCTCTAGCATGGCTATATTGTCTGGCTCACAGGCGTAGTCCACCATCAGCCTGACTGCTCTATGTAACAACTCTTCCTCAATTCTTGCCACTCTCAGAATAGTTGCGAGACCTTTTTTGAGATTACCGTGTTCACAAATCAATTCGACGGATTTGGTTGTCCCTTTGAGTTCTTTCCATGCCCATCTCAATTGTTCTGCCGCACTCGCATTGGGACTTAACGGTTCTTCTGAGTATGTTTCCGGTGGAGTGCCGGAGAAAACTCGTTGACGTACATATTCAGCGAGCTTTGGATGCTGACCCAACTTTCCAATGATGTCTGACCATGTATCGTTATCAAACTCATAAGAAATTTGTTCGTTTAATACTCGATCCAATTGATCAGAAACTTTGTTGCCATGAATAACCCAAAGGGCACCCATCCCATTGGCAACGGTTTCTTTAGCTCTTTCAATTTCATCGTCGTTCATAAGTGATAGCTATCCTGAGGGCGACCTTGACAGATAGTATTAAAAGTCTGCATTCCTAAAATATACGCACATGTATACGAGAGGAACAAGTATGGCGATCACCGATTCAATTAAGTGGCACATTGACGATACAGAGCATGAGTTGACTAGAAGTTCTGAATGCCCAAAAGTTTTTATCTATAAGCGAGGTGATGGGTTACCTCAGTTTTTTAGTGCTCAAGAGGCCCTTACGTTAAGCTCTCAAATAAGGCGTATCGTGCACAGAACTGACTTTGACGGTGCCAAAGGTAAAAGTTTGTTTGGGAGCTTTGACTGATGACGACAATAATATGGGATGAGGAACCGGACCCCCTTATATTGAGGCCGGTTGATGACCTACTAGATGATTGGCATTTTGATGGTAAACCGCCTTATCTCGCAATGCTAAAGAATGCGGGTATCTATTACATCGGGGATCTAATCATCCGAACTGAGCAAGAGCTCTTGGCTATCCCCGGATTTACCGAAGATTGCTTAACTGACATAAAAGAGCGACTTACGGCGAGAGGGTTGTCACTGGAGACTCGACTTGAACATTGGCCACCAGCTGGATGGTCAAGACAGTAAAGGCCTCAACGGAGGAATAGGGCAGTGACAA
Source organism: Opitutia bacterium (assembly GCA_038110535.1). Lineage (GTDB taxonomy): Bacteria > Verrucomicrobiota > Verrucomicrobiia > Opitutales > Seribacteraceae > Chordibacter. The sequence continues at coordinate 2,415 of JAYNJW010000050.1, forward strand.
CATATGCTTACAGGATTCGGATCTGCAATGAATGTGGCACTAACGAATGGTACGACTGCGTGATGAGCACAAATAATTTTGGAGGTGATTTCGCAGAATCTATTGATGTTACTGACAAACCATGTTGGTGTGGATCCACCAGTTTTAGAACAGAAGACGCTCCTTTTTTTCCAGAACACCTCATGTTGAGTCCAGTTGACTGTTTAGCTTTATCAGATTCGGTTATACGACGTTTGAAAGAAGTGAACATCACGCACGTGGTAAACCTCGTTCAACACAGTGATGAAAGCCTGAAAGGACAGTTTGGTATAAGCGAAGAAGAATTGACCGAAATCTCAGAAGCGCTTTCGGCTCATGGACTTTCATTAGGTTTCCGGTTACCTCCTGACTTTATTCGCTTCTCTAATATGAACTTATGATATGACGATATATGTCCCGAAAGTTCGGATCTGTAATGAGTGTGGTGCAGAAGAACCATACTACGGTGTGATGAGCACAAATAATTTTGGAGGTGATTTTGCAGAACCTTTTGGTGTCGGTGCTAGTGACAAACCATGTTGGTGTGGATCCACCAATTTTAAAATAAAGAATGAGAATACTGAAATTGATCCAATAATGCTGCGGCCAATTGATGATCTAGAATTCCCGGATGCAATTCTCACGATCCTGAAACCAGATATTTATTACATTGGTGATTTAGTTATCTCGACTGATGAAAAACTTTTAGCTTTGCCAGATTTCACTGAGGAGTTTTTACGAGAAGTAAAGGATGTACTTGCCTCCAGAGGATTGACATTAGGTTGTAGGTTGGATGTCTGGCCAGAAGGGGGAATTGGGTTAGATGGATGGGGTAAGGTCCGTGAAACGGAACAGACCCGTGAAAGATACCAGATGTTCAAAAATGATTTTGTGTGGTTAGGTTTGGATGCCGTAGTTTGGATCATCGAATACGAACTGACGAAATTCTATCGTCCTCAGGTTCTCAAAAAAGATAAGCGCTTGGGAAGAAAGCGCTTGGAATGCTTGAGATTCTCAATCGAAAAACTCATCACAGATTCGATCCCTTTGATTGTCGGACGTACCAAGGTCCACAGATACGCATCTATCCATAAGCGAAGTAATTACTATTCAGGTCATCGCTATGAGCCTTCTCTGACATACAAAATTCATATTAAAACAGCTTATGAAGGGATGATTTCACTTGGCTATTTAAAGGAAGAAAAGAAGGGTGTATCTGAGGGTGCATTAGGGAAGTATTTGACTCGCTACAGCGCAACTCCATCACTTCTTGCGCTTTTTGGATCCATACAAGACCCTGAGTTATTGCCAGTCGATGTGCCATCAAATCCTCTGGAAGAACCTTTGATTGTTAAGGTGAAACGGACTGAAAAGGACAAGAATGGCAAAAAAAGATCTTTTGTAGAGTATCTCGACTATCAAGATAGTGATCGTACAAATGAAATGCGAGAGAACCTAAGTCTCATCAATGAAAATTTGCGTAAACATTGGCTAGATCTTGCGTTAGACGATGAGCTAGTCCACGAGATCAGGAAGATACTAGCTAGCGAAAACACACAGGATGATGAATATCCAGAGACATTCAATTTAGCTAAGAAATATCTCCATCGATCGTTTTTGGACACGGAGTTCAGCCTTGGTGGTCGGTTCTACGGAGGATGGTGGCAGATTATTCCCAAGCTATTTAGAAGCCATATAGTCATAGATGGTAAGCCAACGATAGAGTTAGATTTTTCTCGTCTACATCCATCTTTTCTCTACTCGCTTTCCAATATTGAGCCACCACTGGACTCTTATGACATCGGGCTAAATAAAGATCACAAAGACGAAGTCAAACTGGCATTTAATGCCTTATTGAATGCCCGACCAAATCAAAAACTCAAACAAGCACCACGAAAATTAAACATCCGAAAAACGGGGATTACTTGGACGGAGATGAGAAGGCGACTGCTTGAACTTCATCGTCCTATACAGCATCACTTCTTTACCGGAATAGGAGCCCAACTCCAATTCAAAGATAGCCAAATAGCAGAAAGAATCATGCTTCGATTTATCAAGGAAAAATCCGGAGCTGTAGTTTTACCTGTTCATGACAGCTTCATCGTCCACCATGGATATGAAAATGAATTGGCAGAAATGATGGTGGAAGAATTTAAGAGCGGATTTGGACGAGAAATCAAATTAGGTAAATTAAAGAGGCTTTATGAACCTATGTCAGCTAGACCATCCGGCCAACCGATTTCTATGGAAATTGATGACATATTGGCAAATAACAATAAAGGGTGGGTTAAACGTTTTGAGTTGTTCACCCGCCCTTCTTAGCTCAAGTAAAACTGCATTTGATTTACTGAGGAGCTATTGGTCCTAGGCTAATCGGCAATTTTAAATTTGGAATGAGAATAACGCCGCATTCTTCTTCGGTACGACTAGATTCAGGTATTCCCGATGGAACAGACTCCCATGCCCAATAGTCTCCACACATTTTGAAAGTAACAAGCCTGTCAAAATTGTCAGTCAACCATGGTTCCGCTGGAATCAGTTTAGGTGGTGCTGTTTTGATTCCAACAAACATAGTGGTAGAGAAAGCTAACGTTAATAAAAGAATATCTCTCATGTGTCTTTAGAGCCTGTCACAAGGCTAAAGTTCACATGAATACAAAATTGATTGGCTTTTAAAACGCTACCGTTAACTAAGGCTTAACCAAATAGCAACACCTATTATTAGTGAACCGGCAATTCGGTTAATTGTTTTTACATTTGTTCGATTCTGCAATAACCCACTCAGTAACCGCCCACCGGATGCGTATGCCATTAGACAGATGAATTCCAAAATCAAAATGATTGATAGCAAGATTACAATTTGGGAGCTGATGGGAAGTTGGTGGTCTATAAAAGGCGGCAGAAGAGCTATGAAAAATGCCCATCCTTTAGGGTTAGCGACTGCTGTAACAAAACCCTGAGTGACGAGTTGAGTTCTCGTCGTAAGTTCTGACCTTGCAACATCCAGAGTAATTGCCATCGTTCCTTTTGATCGCCATAACTGGAAACCCAAAAAGGCGAGATAAGCTCCGCCTGCTATTTTGAAAATCACAAAAAGTTGGGGATCGGTGAGCATAATAGTGGCGACGCCAGCGAGTGTCGCTAGAACGACTATGGCCACCCCAACCAGCTCTCCGGCCATCATCCATAAAGTCCGGCGAACACCAACAGTCATACCTAGGGAAAGTGCTAAGGTCATGCATAGACCCGGCGTGGCAGACACAAAAAAGAATGTCGGTATAAATAAGCCCAATAAGCTTAATTTTATCAATTAGAGTTACCGTTATCAGTGCACCATGAGCAGTCAAGATCTTTGATTTTGAATGTGTGACTCATCAGGTGACTATAAGATTCAGGTGTCCGATCAAAAACTCTGGCGACGACTTTTATGTCTTGATCTTCAGGCCAATCAGATAGCAATTGATAGAGTGTTTTAAGATCCATACCTTCGACGTCGCCAATAGAATAAACATCTACTCCACGGTAGAACTCGATGTCATCGGTATCATCGAAATCAGTATTGATTGTTTCTATGTGCAACATTGGCGCCGTTTTATTTCCCATAACGAATCGGGCGTCCGCTTTATTATCTTCGGTGATGGTAAGCCCTGTGAAATAGATCCAATCTTTTTGATGGATGGATTTACCAACTGTCACGGGTATGTTCACCTGAACTTCTTTGCTATCTCTGATAATGACTAAATGAACTGAATCTTGCTCGTAACCTCGCATTGCATCAGCCAGATCTCCTTGTTCTTTTGGGTCCCACAGATTTCCGTTCCAACTCAGAATTTCATCCCCTAATAATAAGGGAAGGGAGTCGTCAAAGATTGCTCCTATACGAGGACTTAGTTGCTTATCAACGACCATTGTCTGGAAATTAAATCGTGGGCGAGCGGGATTCTTTCCTTGGACAATCAAGTTGAAAATTGGGCAGATATCTGAGGACTTGGTAATGAACCCGATATCACTTTCGTCAAATCCAGCGGTCGTCATGCCGATTACTTGGCCTGTATTTGCAAGCATCACAGGTCCACCTGAACTGCCCGGTTCGGTAACCAAATCAGTCGTGAAATAATTACCATCTACATGGAAATCCTTGGTACCAGATAGGACACCGAAACTGACGGTGAAATCTTGGTCTTCGGGATGCCCTAATGAGAAAACTCGATTGCCTCTTTTAAGCGAATAATCGCAGTCAAATTTAAGTTCGGTGCTTGCTTTTGGAATTTTCTTCGGATCAATCTCTATGATCGCTACATCATGCTTGCTATCTAGAAAGATCTTCGTGGCATCCGTGAAATTAGCTTGGTTTTCAAACTTTACACGGAGTGATGAGTGGCCATAGCCCGCAACATGAGCATTGGTCATTATCCAACCCTTATTACGGTCAACCAAGAATCCTGAACCGCTCCATCGATCATCGGCCTCTTCGTCCTCAATAAAGCCATGCTTTAAATGAGTCTTAATGAGCACAGTGGCTTGTGTCGCCCTTTCAATGAGTAACTGATCATCTTCAGCATTAGCAAAACTGCTAACTACCAAAAGTGAAATGAAAGGAAGAGCTTTTACTACGCTTAGTGATCTACAGTTCTTTTTCATTTAGATATTTTTCTGATAACACTTTAATGACTATACGGGCCTAGGATTTAAGAGTACACGTATAGTAAAAGAACGTATCGATTGCGAATGAGATTGAAAGAGAGGGCTAAAATTATTTTTCTTTTTAAAGTCATTTTTATCCTTGCGCTTTTTTACGGTTCGGCACACGGAGTTCTCTACTTCATTGCCAATACTGACCTAGCGAATCCGATATTTTACTGGGGTATAGCCTTAATCATTGGCTTTGCGTGGTTTGTGGCTAATGTTGTTGAGTACATATTTGATCCACCCCAAATTCGATCTCAGTCCAGCGAGCCGAAACTAAACCCAAATGAGCCAACCGAATCAATTGAGGACACAGATCGGTGGACCAAACAGCGTACTGAAAGACTGCTGACCCTCGCTGAAAAAGGTGAGTCATTGGAAGCATTAGCGATAGCGATGCGAACTTCTGTTAATGCTGTGCGAGGAAAATTAGTGAGTTTCGGTCACTACGACAATTATCAACTCGCACGACTAGAGCGTATGGAGGCTGACCTCGCTGAGCAGAGATCAAAGTTTGCTAGCCGAAAGCGTCGAATGGTTAGTTCGCAAGAATCCTCTGACTCTCCCATGTCAGTGCCCGTGAGCTTGCCATACTTAGATAAACGCAAACTGAATAGAGCCCTTAAAAAACTTGATGGTCTGGTAGGTCTAACAAATATCAAAGATGAAATCCGTTCCCTCATCGCTTTGTCTGAAGTCCGCTCTATGCGAACTCGTCAGGGGCTACCCATCAACCGACCAACCTTTCACCTCGTTTTTTCTGGAAATCCGGGGACGGCCAAAACGACTGTGGCGAGAATTGTCGGCGAGGTCTATCAAGCAATTGGATTACTCCGAAGTGGACATGTAGTCGAAGTTAGTCGGACTGACCTGATCGGAGAGTATGTAGGTCACACAGCACCGAAAGTGAGTGATGTCGTGAATAAGGCATTAGATGGTGTGCTTTTCATCGATGAGGCATATTCACTAACGCCAAAGACTTCCAGCGATAGTTTCGGCGCAGAAGCAATTGATACTCTGTTGAAGTTGATGGAAGACAACCGAAATCGTCTTGTTGTCATAGCGGCTGGTTATCCTGATCTGATGAAGCAGTTTGTGCGAAGCAATCCCGGACTAGAATCCCGTTTTAAAACCACCTTGTTATTTGATGACTACACGGTTGAGGAGTTGCAATCGATATTTCTGGATTTGTGCTCAGACTATAAGTTTGGCTTAACACACGAACTCAAGCTTATCTCTTACGAAGTGATCGAAGCTCTTATGAAAAAGAAAAATGAGAACTTTGCCAACGGTAGAGATATACGAAACCTATTTGAGCGGACTGTGGAGACACAAGCATTGAGAATACGATCATCCAAGACTCCATCTTTGCTCACTGAACTCACGCCTGAAGATCTATTCAAGGCTTTAGAGAAGACAAATTAAATTGAGAAGATGAAAAAAGTTGAGTTAATTCTCCAAGGGATTTCAGATGGGGATGCCATCGGAGGACCATTTGCTATGGCTTCTCTTGTAGCAAAAACATTGGCTAATGATCCCTACGATTTCGACGCTTTGGATAAGGCTTATCGTGACTACTATGATTCTGGTTCCTTTGATTCAGGTCCAACGTTTGAGAAGGTCCACGAATTAATGGCCAATGGGTATACAAGGTCAGAAGCTGTGGTAGAGACGCATAGGCTATTTAACGGATCGACGGCAGGCTGTAATCCGATGCATCGATTTATGGTTATCGCAGGTTTAGATGTACCTTATGAAAGATTGGACTCTCTCGCACGACGAGATGCAAGGATGACGCATCACGATCCGATTGCTGGGACATGTTCAAGTTTCCTTATAAGAATTTTACGGCGATCTCTGAATAATGAGGACTTGGTCGACGCCCAAAAATCAGTTATCGAGGAGACGAGCCCGATGGGTTTAAATTTTCGAAAGGCTTGGCCAAGTAAAAATGGGTTTGCGCCAGAAGTTTTATGTGCAGGAATCAAGTTCGCCCACATTAAGGGTAATGGTCTTCAACAAGCTATTGCATACGCTGGCACAAATAATTACTGTCCTGTCGTAACAGGTGCACTGACAGCAGCGATGCAGACTAAAGTTATAAACTTATGAAAAAATTTTTACTGCTTCTTGTTTTTTTAATTTCTTACTCGTCCGCCAAGGCCTCAGAACTAGAATTAGTTTGTAAAAGTCTACACGGAAGTGGCGACCTCACAATGATCTCCGTAATTGGTTCTGGAACGAAATCACCAAAGGTAAATTACAAGATATCGGGCGAGGCAATGCGTTCAGCGAAGATTTTGTCTGCTGACAAATACGAAATTATTTGGACTGATGGCTGGGGTCCGACTTATACCAATGATGGTGGGTTGTGCGAGAAATCTATGCATGTCCCAACCGAAAAACGACTAAATCTGCGCATTCTAGAGTCGAGCGAAGGGCACCCAATGCTACAAATTTTCCTGCACTATGCTACAGCGGGGTGTAGGGAGAAGGACGGAAAAGCCATCAGATTTGCAAAAGGAGACAAGAGGCCCACCGTTTGGTACAGCGATTCGAATACGGTGGGATGTTTGATATCAGAATTTGCTAGGTAATGGTCCCCTGCTGACTTCTAATAATCCAAACACCCCTTCTGTGTAACACCTTAACTACAACATACCCGTGTACCCCCACTGGCCCATGCATACCCCCTATGCAAGGCATAAAAGTGGTTTATTAAGAAAGATGGAAGTACATCTTCATTGCATCACATGCGGATGAAGCATTTGTAATGAGGCTGAGGGAGTGGGTACTGATAACCTTTAGCAACTTCACCAATGACTGTACAAAGGGTAGAACATTTACCGGTATTGACTGTGAACTCATACCCAGTGAACACTAGCAATTGCAGGTAATCATTGAAGCATTGGTGCTGTGCACAGGAATCACTTCTGGCCACCGGCACCATAAACACCACATCTTTATATGTAACTCATTGATATGCCTGCACTTACCGTGTCCAGCAGTATTGTAGGTACAACAATGGGTAGAACATTTTCAACTGTTCCATACACCTATCTCAAACGTGGTGTGTATTACTTTGTAATCTGCAATCTTTGGCTCCTCAATACGGCTATGGCCTTCGACAACACTAAGCCAATTTGGGAGCAGTACGATTTATTAATTTGTGACTTGGGCCAGTTCAACATTTGCAGTTTTGAACAACATGGTGAAAAGAATGAAAAAACTGGTGAAAACCGAAACTCCGGTGAATGCAGTTATAGCGATCCCAAATTTCGGAATTCAGACCGTATTGGTGAACGTCCTACTAATTCAGAGTTGGGCTATTACGAGGTTAATTTTAAAAAAGATCAGTGGATCTACCATCGCAGTGATAAACACAAAAATATTAGAAAAATTGATGGGCGTAGCTTCAATTTCATAGAAGAAAAGAACGGCCACCGTTGGAATTTCGGTAATTATTTTTTAGTCGGATTTGAGTTATTTTCGGCCAGCTATAACCAAGGATCCAATTTGCTTTATCTTAAAACGCTGAGTGGTGAGTTACCGACACACGTCAAGGGAACAAGAGGAACATCTGTCCGTCAAGAATACTTTACTTGTTGGCCGATTGATTGAAATCGTTCAACTTTGAATGAAGTTTTGTCAGCGAATAACCTTGACCATATTCGGACCCCACAGAGCGTTGAGACCATCCGCCTAACTGATCAATCATATCAGTCGGTGCAGAAATTGCTCTCAACCTATCCCTGAATGCATGACGCATTCCATGCACTACACATTCTTTGGGTAAAAATGTCTTCATCCACTTATTCAATGCTGCACTTGCTGAGTTGGCATTGGTGGATATTCCATCAACATATTGCGGAAATAAAAACTGCCCTGTAACGGTGTCTGAGAGCCTCTGAGAAGCCCATAGAGCGGCTCCAACTAACGGAATGACTCGTTCACTTCCAGATGTTTTTAATGGCCTCCAAGGGTGTTTTCTAATGACGACATGTGGGACCTCATTCGTGAGTTTGAGATCATCTTTTGAGAGGCCAACAGCTTCTGCCAATCGCATTCCAGTGTCACTGATTAGTGCGGCTAACCAGCGCAATGAGTCATCTTGTTGTTTGCATCGTTGTTGGAGCAGTTTGATTTGATCAATGGTCAGTGAATGACGCTTGGTATGGTTTTCATCAGAAGGGATATACACCTTGGCAAACGGATTATTAATTCCTAATCCTTCTTCTTGGATACAGAGATTTACCACTGCTTTAACGATGGTGAGATTGCGAGATACAGATGATCGTTTCATCCCCTTTGCAAACAACCAGTCTCTGAATTCGCCAGCATCAATGGTTGTGTATTCACCTAGGTCTTTATTCCCGGCACATTGGATTGCGTAACCAACTGCACGATCTGTGTGAGTGAAGAATAGTTTCCCACGACCTTTGCCCTTAGTTCGTTTGTACACATCACATGCATGACTCAGTGTGGAACCTAGTGTGACCGTAGTTTTATGTGCTTGCGATGAGTGATCTCTCAACAAATGACGACCGGGTATGTCTGTCTGCTTTAAGCGTAGATCAAGCCAGTAATCATCCAATCGTGAGGACAGTCTCTCAGACGCACGAGAGGCTCTGTGCAAGGACTTCGTACGCAGACTCAGAATCACACGATCTGTGCGATAGAACGTCTGTAAATCGCCAGGAATGCGTCTCACAAAGTAATACACACCACGTTTGAGATAGGTGTATGGAACAGTTGAAAATGTTCTACCCATTGTTGTACCTACAATACTGCTGGACACGGTAAGTGCAGGCATATCAATGAGTTACATATGAATAAGTGGTGTTTATGGTGCCGGTGGCCAGACTCGAACTGGCACGAGGTTTCCCTCT
>JAYNJW010000051.1:0-1742 GCA_038110535.1 Opitutia bacterium
TTTTCATCCACAATCATCACCTTGCCCCCTTGCACGACATACTCTTTGTCCTTCTCATAGAGTGCATAGGCTCGCAGTAGTTGGGAAATGGTATGGATACGTTCGCTTTTAAGCTGAAATTCAATTTCCGCCCCTTCCCGCTCTTTTCTTTTCTCCTCGTCAGACAGAGTCTTTTTGCGATCAATTTCCACATAAGTTGTGGCCAAATCAGGAATAACAAATCCTTCGGGATCACTTGGACTGATCAGACCACGACCGAGTTCGGTCAAATCGGCCTGCTGGTTTTTTTCATCGATCACATAGTGCAACTCCTCTTTTAAATTATGAGCCCGCTCCTTGTTGTAGTCGGAATTCATTTCCAGATCAAACTTCTCAAATCGTTTGCGAATCTTCGCATCCTCCATCATCCGCATAAATTGACGATGCGTCGGCATCCCCCGCTTCACCTGATAAAGCTTGGCCGTTGCCTCATCAAGCATGTCCTCATCGGATTGATCTGAGGTCAGCAAACGCTTGGCATCCTCGGCCAACCGGTTGCACTGACGAACCTGTGCATCCACCAGTTTTGTCACCAAAGGTTTCATATCATTGAAGGGCAAGGGATGATCCTCCCGCATGGGTCCGGAAATAATCAAAGGGGTACGAGCTTCATCGATCAGAATGGAATCTGCTTCATCAATGATACAAAAGAAATGATCCTTCTGTACCTGATCCTCTTGGCTGGTCGCCATTCCATTATCCCGCAAATAATCAAACCCAAATTCAGACGCGGTTCCGTAGGTTATATTTCTTGCATACATCTCACGCCTTTGGGCAGCAGGCATACTGTTTTGGATACACCCAACCGATAATCCGAGAAATTCAAATAGGGCACCCATCCAATGAGAGTCCCGACGGGCGAGATAGTCATTGACTGTGACCAATTGACAATTCTTGCCCGAGAGAGCGTTCAAATAGAGGGGACAGGTGGACACGAGGGTTTTTCCCTCCCCAGTAGCCATTTCTGCAATGTGTCTCTCGTGCAGTGCCATACCACCAATCAATTGCACATCGTAATGAACCATCTGCCACTCAATCGGCTGGTCACATACCTCAATGGTTTTGCCACAGAGCCTACGGGCACCGTTCTTAACCACCGCAAAGGCTTCGGGCAAAAGATCGTCTAGGCTCGCTCCATCTTGGTAGCGTTGCATCAATTCCGATGTCTTGGCCCGCAACTCGTCCTCGCTCAAAGATTGCAAATCCTTTTCTAATTCATTGATCTGAGAAACCACGGGGGCACACTTCTTGATAAATTTCCGGTACTGCCTACCCTTGAGGGACTGCATTACCGATTGGATGGGAGAAAATAAACTCATGTATTCGAAAACCTGAAGAAGACAATTAAACTAGCGGGCAATAGCTTCTCTGAAATAAGGAATGGTCCGGTCAAGCCCCTCCGACAGCTGCACTTTGGGCTCCCAGTCCAAAACTTTTTTGGCCAGAGAAATATCAGGTTTGCGCTGGGTGGGGTCATCAGAAGGTAATGGCATCTCAATCAGTTTTGAGGATGAACCGACTTTTGCCAGCACCTGCTCCGCAAGTTCACGAATCGTAAACTCCACAGGGTTACCAATATTTACCGGGCCAACGGTTTCTTCCTGCTCCATGGTGCGTAAAATCGCTTCCACTAAATCATCCACATAACAAAAGGACCGGGTCTGTGATCCATCCCCATAGACGGTCAGATCTTCGCCCCTGAG
>JAYNJW010000051.1:1842-11859 GCA_038110535.1 Opitutia bacterium
GAAAAGAAAAATTGGTCGGGCCGGTGAGATTTGAACTCACGACCCCTACACCCCCAGCGTAGTGCGCTACCAGACTGCGCTACGGCCCGACCTTGGATGTCCGAAGACAAGAGTTAGAAAATGCTCGATCCGGCAATCTTAGTCAAGATTAACACCCTGCTTCATACCTCGAAATCCATTGCTTGGACCATTGCTCGAAGTCCCCTTCCAGAATATGTATTCTCGCCTGTTCCATCAGGGAAACGAAAAACCGTAAATTATGCAGAGTTAAAATGGTACCAGCCAGAGATTCTTTGGCTTGGATAAGGTGGCGGATATAGGATTTGGAAAATTCAAGGGATGCATAGCAATCAGAAGTCTCGTCCAATGGACTGTAGTCCAGCTTGAATCTTTCATTTCGTAAATTAAGGGTACCGTTTGCCGTGTAAGCCATGCCATGGCGGGCTGCACGGCTGGGCATCACACAGTCAAACATATCGGCTCCCATGCCCACCATTTTCAGGAGTTGTGTCGGTGTCCCCACTCCCATCACATACCTGGGCTTTTCAACTGGGAGAACAGTGGTAGTCCATTGTACCTGTTGTAGCATCTCCTCCTCCGTTTCCCCCACACTTACACCCCCAACCGCATAGCCGGGAAAGTTCAGTTCCACTAATTCCTCGGCTGATTTTTTGCGTAAATCCTCAAATCTCCCACCCTGAACAATTCCAAAAAGATTCCTTCCCTCTTCAGGCCCAGAGCTGTTTGCCCATGCTTCCTGACATGCTTTCGCCCAAAGTGTCGTACGATTGACTGCACTTTCAACATCCTCACGGCTATCATGAGCGGCTGGGCACACGTCTAGACACATGGCAATGTCTGAGCGAAGACCATCTTGGATCGCAATTGCTTCCTTGGGACCCAGAAATATCTCCCTTCCATCAAGGTGTGAACGAAAACTTACTCCCTCATCTGTAATTTTTCGTAACTTTGAAAGACTAAATACCTGAAACCCACCACTATCCGTGAGCACTGGGCCTCCCCAGTTCATAAAATCAGACAATCCTCCAGCCTGTCCGACCACCTCAACCCCTGGCCGAAGGTTCAAGTGATAAGTATTTCCTAGAATGATGGGGGGTCGCACTACTTTCTTTAGATCCCCGGGGAGAGTCCCTTTAACGGTAGCCTGTGTACCAACTGGCATGAATACGGGAGTTGGAACTTGTCCACGGGGTAGAGATAAATATCCGGCACGAGGACCAGTCGGAGTAATATCAGAGCCTTCCAGCGAGAAAGGAGAGTTAACTGCGGCAAAAAATGGAGGAATCATGGTAATTACATGATTATATCCACCTAACAGATATTGGTAAAAGGAATATTTATAAGCCAAACATAACGGATGGTCTGGAACCCAGACGTAACCATGTCTTACAAGCAGATCAAGAAACTAAATCGGCCTCTTTTTGTACAAATTGCTCAACCCTCTCCCAACGATCCGACCATCTGTTCCACTTGTCCACCGAAGCAATTTCAACTTCAAGGTCGTCTTTCCTGCAGGCAAATTCAAACATGTTAATTGCAGATTGGACATCCTTAGAGGTGAAGTGGCGATCATTAACAAAATCAGAACCTAAATGGCGGAATTGTATACGAAATTCGAACAACTCTTCAATATCGTCTCTTCTTGGCATGCCTTAAAATAAAACCTGATATTATCAAAAAGCAAAAAATTTATCGTAAAATTTATTCACAAGGAAGAGGTTTATTTCTGCTCACCAGAAACACAAAAGTATGACCAGATCAGTTCAAACCTGAGTTAGGCATGGAATAGTTAACTTTTTCCCACCGAGCCGCCCATCTGTTCCATTTATCCACCCGATCAAGCATAGCACTACTAGCTCTTTTGTTACAGGCATATTCGAACATTTTCTTAGCCTCATCAATATCGTGGGCAAGAAAATATTTGTCTGAACTGTCAACTGAATCGACTAAATGATAGTGAAACCGGTATTCAAATAAATCTTCTTTTGCTTCTTTCTTCACTCCTCTAATACTACTTCAATAAGCCAATATTATCAAATTTTTTCTATATTTTTTTATTTTTTTACACTAGTTTAGATATTATTTTGTGTTTTTTCGTATTTTTTTTAATAATATCCAATTCACCAGAATCAGCTAATATTTGGAGGAGAACTACGATTCGTCCAAAGAATCTATACCCTCCAAGTGAGCAATATCTCCCCAGCAGACCAATTTCCATGCATGATTGGATCTCTTAATCCGGTTGACCGAACAATTTAACAGTAAAAAGTTTCGTTCCGTGTGCATCCCAATTTTCAGAATTTTTCGAAAGATTGCTCCTAAAACTCCCCCGTGAGTCACAGCAACAATCTTTTTGCCTGGATGACTATTTGCCAAAGTTTCAATGGCCGAGAAACAACGATCTGAAAACTGGGAAAAACTTTCGCCGTTTGGTGGTTTATAATTTGGTCCGCCATCACAGAATGACTTGTAAACTGCAGGATGTTTGACCAGCATTTCTTCTGTCGTCAATCCTTCGAGTACTCCTATGTCGCGCTCGCGCAATTCAGGCATATGAGTGAAAGCCCAACCATACGGATCACCGATCAGTTTAGCAGTATGCTGAGCCCGCTCAAGATCACTAACATAAAAATGGTCTGCTTCTTCATTTTTCATCCTTTTACTTAGAGCTTTCGCCTGAGAGATCCCTCTTGGACTAAGAGCAGAATCTGCATGGCCCTGCCACCGACCGGACAGATTCCACTCGGTTTCTCCATGGCGAATGAGAAGGATTTCCGTGTCAGTCATCAACAATATGAGTTGTGAGCATGGGATAAAAATAACGGCAGAAAAAATCCTGCCTCCGATAAATCCAATCAGGAATGCAAAGGACCTTTACTTGTTTGGTAGATCGCGAAATGGCCAACTTGGAGATCCGTTTGGATCCTCAGCATAAGGGGATTTACCCAAGCCATAATCCTGGGGCTGCATATCCAAGTTTTTCCAGTAGTCCTTCTTGTTTTTGGTAAAGCCATAGAAGGAGGCATAGAAAGGATCAACATAATCAACATCTGCATTGGAGGGCACATCCAGTCCGGTTAAAAAATAGGCCGCGTTCACGATTAATCTTCGTAAGTCCTCGTTCACCAAATCTACCGATCCACCCATAGTTGTGCAAAATGTGGTTCCACTGTTACCATTGGGTGATTGGTAAGGGTGCAACCAAGCTAACGGTTGCATTGGCATGTTTTTGGAGGGAACAGGCTTCGATTTCGGATCGAGATTCTGGGTCACCTGTCCACGAAGCAGAATCGTATCTTTCGCAGTAAGTGCCTCGACTCCGTAGACATCAGTGGGGCCAAATACATCTTCAACCCCACGGAGAACGGGATGACTCGCATTAGCTGCCTCAATTACTCCTCGGGCACCTTCCTTCTTATGATCCCCATGATGGCTCACCCACCCTTCTCCCATGATTTTCGGGCCAAAATCCTTAAAGGTTATTTTACCTCCAAAAGTCCGGTCATTTAACCATTTGAAAGCATGGGTTGAGGTACGAATTCCCAAGACAGGCTTGCCATCGTTGAGAAATTTAGTGATGTGCTTTGCGTCCTGTAGGGATGGATCGCGAAAGCGGGTACCTATAACCATGAGATCGGCAGAATCTAGGTGATGCCACCCCTTAACACCTTTGTGGTTATCAGGATCGATATATGTTCCTCCCTCATCCCAGGAAAAAAGGACTTTGCAGGTAAAACCATGCTTATTCGCCAAGATTTTGGCGAGCATGGGCATACTCTCTTCCGTGCGATATTCCTCATCTCCAGAAACCAAGACTATGGTCTTTCCCTTTCCGGGACCCTTCTTCCCCTTTAGATGGAGAATGAAAGGATCAACGGCTACCTCATCACCCAATCCAATCGCATCCTTCGAATACGCATAAACACTTTTGGTTTTTTCAACCACATAATCGGATCCCCGAGTCACTCCTCTTTTGACTGAATTGCCCAGTTCAGCCAAGGAACAGGAAGTTACAAAGAGAAACGCGAAAGATAAAAAGATGGTCAGGAAAGAGGATTTCATGAACAATATAACCGACTTATTCCTCAGCTCCGAAGAAAGACTTGGTAGCAGACCAACCAGCTTTGGTTTTTTCGGAAACATAATTTCCAGCCTTGGTTAAGGAACAACCAGATAGGGAGAAAAGTCCGAAAATAAGGATACTCGAAACGATCAATTTAAGTGTGTTCATCATAGTATAATTTTAGAATTTTGATAAAATACCCAGAGTGGGTAACTTCACTTGTATCCTTATTCCCCAATCTAACAAGTAATTTTTACTTTATTTACTCACATTCCTGACTTCTTTGAACAATTGAACAACCCACACTTTAGGATTCGCTTTTTAGGTAAAAATCCATAATATAAGAGCATGTTTAAGAATATACCATTCAATCGGGTGGAGTGGGTGACGAGTGGATTTCTCATTCTTACTGCCTTCCTCACCGTAACTGCGGTGCCTTATTATTTATGGACCTACGGCTGGGATTGGTTCCTTTTTGGAGTTTTTCTCTTTTTTTATCTCGCCACAGGGATGAGTATAACTGTTGGATACCATCGACTCTTTTCTCACAAAGCTTTTCAAGCAAAATGGCCAGTAAAATTATTTGTTCTGCTCTTCGGAGCTGCTGCATTTGAAAACTCTGCCATCTGGTGGAGTTCCGAGCATCGCAAGCACCACAAGCATGTTGATACCGATGATGACCCCTACGACATAACCAAAGGATTTTTCTGGGCACACATGGGTTGGTTAATGTTCAAACTTAAACCTGAACCTCCGCTTGACAATGTTCACGATTTGCACAACGACAAACTCGTTGCTTGGCAGCACAAGTGGGTGCACGCAATTTCTTTTGTTGTCAGCTTCATTGTCCCTGCCTTGATCGGTTATTACTACGCAGTTTTTTCGGGCAACCTCTCGCCTGCAGTTGGGGCACTGGGAGGTTTCCTCATCCCTGGGGTTGCACGCATAGTTATGGTTCAGCATGCGACTTTTTGTATCAACTCTCTTTGCCATATGATTGGCAAGCAACCCTACTCCACCGAACATTCTGCTCGCGATAGTTGGGTAGCTGCTATATTCACCATGGGGGAAGGGTATCATAATTATCACCACGAGTTCGCTTGGGATTACCGTAATGGAGTCAAACCTTGGCAACTTGATCCGTCCAAGTGGATCATTTGGACCCTTTCCAAAATTGGCCTCACCAGCGGATTAAAACGGGTTGCTAATGAACGCATTCTCCTCGCTGAGACCAAGGAGATGTCCCGACTGGTCGAAAGCAAACTTTCCGCCTTTCATTCGGCCCAGAATAAAGGTTCAGATTTGATCGACCAAGCTGCTCTTAACCTACAAAATCTTGGCGATCGTCTTTCTGAAATTCACAAAGAGTTGCAGACGGCAATACGGGACAAAATGAATATCTCCCGATCGAAAATGAACGAGTTGAGGCTAGAGGTTCGTGCCATGGTCCAAGAAATTGAATCTTCTGGTAAATTATCCATCGCCTAAGAGCGTTTTTCTCCCCCAATCCAAGGCATCCGTTCCCTCACTTGGGAAAGCACTTTACTGGTCTATGCGACTTGTTGACATTAGGTTTTCCAGAGTCCGGTTGAAGAAGAATTAACGCGGTAGTTTGTGCACATTCCACGCACAACCGCCTAAAAACAATCGTTTTATCTATCGATGTACCTGAAAACTTAAGTGAATGGTGCCGTGACAAGAGAATAACCTCAAAAACTCTTGGTTAAAGACTGAGTAGGATTCCAAGCTAAAAACGACCTTAATGAAACACAAATGGGCGAAAAAGACATCGCCCCTACACAGATAGGGCTTTCGATTAGTCCTCTTCGGAAAAGTTTTGGTCGATTTGGGAGAATCGTTTCGAAATAAAGGGGTTGGGAATTTTCTTCCCGCTCATCCTCATGTGTTCAACAAACTTAACCGCCAAGGCTTCAATCACATTGGTGTTATTTATATGCACCGATGCCATGAACATATCGCTGTCCCCTTTACGGGCAACCACATATTCCTCAGAGACAGGATGAAAGCGGGTAACAAAAAGAGTTTCTCCAACTTGAACTTCAGCGTTCGCCGTCAGTTCGAGGTTCGAAAGTGTGACTGGTTCCTCCAAAACCTTAACCTCAACAGGAAAGGCAAGAGTGGAATATTGATGGGTCCACTCCTTTATTTGATCAATAAATTCCTGAGGAATAAGTGGAACATACAAATCAGAAGGGTTTGTGCCAACGAATACTTCATCGCTCTGTGCTTCCTGTTCTAAACTGATCAAAGCAGCAAGTTCTGCCTCAGTTTCCATCAATTTCGCATTCAATGAATCGTACTCATAATCACGATAGCTTAACTGTTCTTTGGCATCTTCGAGTTCTTCATACAAAGAATCCTTAAGAACCTTGATGTTAGAATTTTGAATTGCTAGCTCTTCATTTTCTGCCTCTAAACGCTTCTTCAAATCCAAATAAAAGGACTCGTTTTTTTGCATGGTCTCCAATTTTTTGGTAAGGGAGACTACCTGGTCAGGTGCACTGTGATCATAGGATTTGTATAATCCAATCATTCCAATCACCGCTAGGCATGCAACTGCCAAGCTACTCACAGATACCGTATTGAATACTGCACGATTGCTCAGCTTATCCTTTCTAACCCGGGTTGCATGATTGAGGCTGTCTACTTTATCCTGCAGTTCCTTTAGGGTGGTGGTCTTAATGGTATCTTCATCTGAAGCAACCTGTAGACGTGAAATGGCATCATCCAAATCCATTTTCACTTGGGATACTACCGAATTTTCTTTCTGCAAACGATCCGCCAACAAACCGGCAAGATTCAAACATAATTGCCCGGCTAATGACCCATGACTGCCGATGAATTCGAGCAGTTGATCATGGTTCATTCTCCAAAGAATGCACAACCCACGAGTCTCCGAAGTCGCAGAGGCAATGTGTCCACGAAGAAAGGCCACCTCTCCAAAAGTATCTCCTGTTCCTAGGTTTGCGATCAGTTGCTGCTTCCCTTTTTCATCCTTTTTAGAGAGTTCCACTGAACCTGACACAATTAAGTAAAGAAATTGCTGATGCTCTCCTTCTCTAGCCACCAACTCATCTTCAGCGAGTAACCACTCGCCTTCAGAAATCAAGGCTTTGGCATCTTCAGGGTCCAAATTATAGCATAATCCAGAGCTAGGCAGATCATATCCTGCCTCCTTTAGATCATCTTCAAACAAAGTTTTCATAGTAAGTTTCAGTTATAAAATTAAAGTAAGCAGGCTAAAAATCAGCCCACTAAAAAAAGTCTGCATTGTATGTGCCAAATATCCAATCTCCACTAAGTTCGTTATTTATTAATCACAGGTGACTATAAATAAAACGCCTACTCTAGCGATAAGCATGTGAATAAGCAAGCAGGATAACCCACTGAAATTGTAAAATTTATGTTACAGATTAAGGATTAAAGACGAAAAGAAGCCACTCTATCAAATTATTCACAAGGGTTGTGGTTTTACAACTCCACATCGTCTTGCCAAAGCAAACTGGGAGCAGTTTTACCTCTCTTTTTTGCCCACAAGGAAATAGCCTCCTCCACTTGTTGGCGAACCAAAATGCTCATCTGGTGACGTACCGCTGGGCTTGATACCTGAAAGAGCATCTTAATTTCAGAGTTCCCGTCTGAATTTCCCAGTAAATTAAAAAATCCAGAATTTTCTCTTTTGGAATTCTCTTCCAATACAATTCCAAGCGGTCTCTTCAATCCCTCAGAAATTAATTTAGCCGCTCCTTGTACATTTTGCGGGTCAAACTCTAAAATAAAGCCCCCTGCCCCACTAGGTGCTCCAAATAACATCCTGCATTTTCCATTGGGCAAATCTGAAAAGGCAAATACACCATCTGCCAATCCAATAAAAGTCTTCAATTCTTCCATCACCCCATCGGTTTTATTTTCCGCACCTCCCTGAGCCGTTTGCTCAGGTTTTTTTTGCGGTTCTGGTTGTTCATTCTGAGTGGGCACTGCATCTGATGTACTGCTCTCAGCATCTCCTCCCAGTTCTTCGCTTGGAGCATCTGTGGAGGATTGCGTTTGTTCCACTGCATTCTCCATCCCTTCATACAATTGACGAACCACCTTGTTCAATTCTTCGGCTATTAGGTTGAATTTAGATCGCCATTTCGGCAGAACTTGCTCCTGCTTCGTCTTCCACAGATTCTGCCAATCAGCTTCCCATTTTCTCAATATTTGATTCACCGGAACACGCTGGTTTACATCAATTTTTAACTGCTCAATATTTTGCTTCTCCAATTCCTTGATCAATGTAACTTGTGCCCGCATTGATTTAAGTGCTGGTTGAATCAATTGATTCATTTTTTGCCCAGCCATTATTCGGGTCTCTTCAAGGATCTCGGAACGGCTATTTTCGTCCATGGACAAGCTATCTGCAAGATCCGCAAAACTCGACACACTGCTCTTCCCCCTTTCATAATACCAACGAATGGTTGCTTCTTCGGGAAAATTATCATCCTGCAGCAGGGAGAACTTTTGGGTAAATTGTTCATCAGCTATTCGTTTCCGCACAGCATCGACTTTTGGTTTAATCGCTCCCTTGAGCTGGTTGCTCAATGTCTTGGCAAGGGTACCTGCCTCACTAAATTCCTTGGTAAAGTACTCGTTCAATTCTCCGCCACCATATAGTTTGGCAGCAAGCACACTCGCCTGCTTTTCATATTTCTCGACCAACAGATTCAAGCTTTCTCCGGTGGCTAAATGCTTGGTTAAGTTCGTGCGAATTTCTTTTTCCAGTTCCTTTTCATCCGGTACCCAACCTTTTGCCAACTTCAGGTATTCCTCTAATCTTTTTGCTTCCCAATGAGCAGCCGCCCGTTCAGCCAATGTTTCGATTGCTTCAAATGGACCATAAATAGGAGGTTTTGCTGACTGGTTCTGTTTTACTCCCTTAAGTTTATCAAGCGAACTGGCATACAATTCCGCTCTTGTTTTCAAAGCTACTGCATACTGATTTCCCTGTACTTCCTGACGAATGATCTCGAACTGAGCCTTATACTGCTTGGCCACTTCCCTACGGAAGTCGGCCGACATTTCTTCAACCTTTTTAGTAACCTCCTCAAATACTGGACCCGTTTTTCCGGCCATCCCTCTCAACCAGTTATCCAGCTCGCTAAATGCATCCGTTGGTAGCGGTTGGATTCCTTTTCCTTTCTTCTCAAAAAGTGAGTTAACCTGATTATTAAGTTCTTCGCTACTCGGGTAAGCCATTTTTTCACGCAATCTCTTGAGCTGTTCTGCAGACGCCAATTCTCTTGCCTTGGAATAGACCATATCGAGGCTCTTTTTTGCATACTCGTTTGCTTTTTGTGGTGCTTCTTTCGCCCAGTTCTTAGCTGCTCTTTTCAATACTTCTGCCCGATTGACAGGTAAGGGACTTTGCTCTTTTGCCCATTCCAAGGTCTCGTTCACCGACTTTTCCAATTCCTGCAACCTCCATGCCTCCAGCCATTTCCTCCCTAGTTCCTCTCCCCCTTTTGTACTTTTAAAACTTTCAACTCTTTTGAGCATTTCATCTGAAAGTAAATCACTTAACTTTTTGGTATCCGACTGGTTGGTGTCTGAAGCATTACTCAGAAGGGTCTTTGCCTTTTCTGCGGCAGCCCGGAGCGTAAGTATTTTCTTGGCGCCTGCCTTAGGGTCTGGTTGAGCCGAAAGCCCCAGAGTAAAGCAGCAAAACCATAATAAACTAAAAGTGAAAAGCCTTCTCATCCCACAACCTTTAGTCGCTCTTAACATATTCCTCAACCAAGCTATTAAGCAGAGGATACCCACGCTTTTTCAATTCATCAGACACCCGAAGAAGTTGGGCAGATACTCCTTCATCTGCGTCAACGGAATCAACGAGTGGCAAACGGTCAGCACACTGAGCAACCGCGGCCCAT
>JAYNJW010000052.1:0-11633 GCA_038110535.1 Opitutia bacterium
TTCTTTTCCAATGTTTGCGCAGGGCCTTCGGATAAAAATTAGGACCCTGAGTGGGGTCAACTTTTCCCCAGTCTGTATTTTCCTCTATATTCTCCTCCATCGGGCGTCCCAACCAATTGATGTCGATCACCGCATATCCTTGGGCGGCAAAGTACTTGCCCCGTGCCCGTTCTGCCCGTTGCCCACCACCATGGGTCCATACAAAGGCTGGGTGTTTGCCGGGTTGATCAGGAAAGGAGTAATAAGCGGCCACTCTGGCATCTGTGCCCTTGAATGTACCAACCTTGTAGGTCAGGTAGCGGATGATGATCCCATCTTCCTTCCATTCCTTGATTACTTTTACATCTAGGTCTTCCTTTGTTGAATCATAAGCAGCCCACAGTTCTTTCGCTGTTTTGGGAACTTGCTCCGCTGACTGATAGGGAAGAAAGGTATCTGCTCCCGATGAGCAAAGAGATGAAAAAATAAACAAGGATAAGGTTGAGAAGAAACGGATCATAAATTCGGAAAAGTGCTACCTAAGGTCTCAAGCAGAAGGTTGGTTTGATGTCACCCGCAATCACCCAGATACTCCTCTTTTAAAATTAGAGAAGGGAGCGGATTTCTTCTGCAATCATTGAAATGCCCCGGGATACAATTTCATCATCCTGAGCAAAGGTTATGCGGATACATTTATCCTTGTGCTCCCAGTTGTCGCTCAAACCGGGAAAAAAGTAATGCCCAGGAACAATCAAGACACCTTTCTTTTTGAGGCGTTGGTAAAGTTCCTCTGCCGTAATGGGTAACTGATCGAGCCATAGCCACAGAAACAGTGCACCCTCGGGTTTGTGAATTGCAAAGGGCAACCCCTTCAATTCCTCCTTCAATTGATTGACGGCACGCTTGGATTTATTTCTGTAAAAAGGCCGGATAACTTCTTTGCTCAGTCGAAGAATTTCGCCACTTCTTACCAGATCGAGTGCAAGAGCAGGACCCAAGCTGCCCGGGGCCAGGCTGAATACCGAAGTCATACGGGATACCAATCGGATAATTTTCTTACTCGCTAAAACAATACCAGTGCGAAGAGTGGGTAGGCCAAACTTGGATAAACTTAGGCACAAAATTAAATGTTCATCCCAGACTGGTGTTACCTCGGTTTGCATGGCATAGGGAAAGGGTGCTCCGTACGCATTGTCCAGAATCAGAGGTTTTCCGGCTGATTTCGCCAGAGTACGCAAGCGGGAGATTTCCTCATCCGTCACCACATTGCCCGTCGGGTTGGTCGGGCGTGAAAGGCACAGGGCACCGACTTCCTCAGTGATCTCAAGACCGTCAAAATCCACCCGGTATTTGAAGAGGTGATCATCGAGCATTTCGATTTCCGGTCGTCGGGCAGTGAAGAAATCGGAAGTCAATCCCACTTCGGTATAGCCAATATACTCCGGCGTGAGCGGCAGCATAATTTTACGTTTCCGACCGCCACTAAATTCTCCGGCAAATAAATTGAAGAGGGAAAGAAAAGCATTCTGGCTTCCATTGGTCAGGGCGAAATTTTCGGGTCCGACATCCCATCCGTATGATTGTTGGAAGAGGTCCGCGATTGATTCAAGAAAAGGCATCGCACCCTGAGGAGTATCGTAATTTCCAATCAACCGTTCGAACTCTCCGGGTTGATCAAGAATCGCTTCCATCCTCTTTCGGGCAGCCTGCTGGATTTCAGCAATATGTGCGGGGTTTCCTCCGCCTAGCATCAACGGTGCAGGGTCAGCGGAAAGAGCAGCCCCCAGATCATCCATTAACTCAGCAATGCCAATTTTACCGGCAAAGCGTTTTCCAAATTCTGTAAGTCTGTCATCCACGACTTAAGTCCATAAAAGTTTACGGAAACCTGCGAGTCGAATTTTGGAGAGAAAAGCAGGCCCTGGAAGATAGGGCCTGCTGGTATGAATGATCTTTTAGCTATTCTTGTGACTCCTCTTGGTAAAGGTTTTCTAAAAATCCCTGTACTTCTCTTTCGATTTTTATGGAAATATTGTGATCCAATCGTATGCGGTGTTGAGTGTTAATTAAGTTACATGAAGCAACTCCTAGCAGAACTAAATTTAACAGAGCTCGGAGAAAAATGATCATGTGATTTAATTCCAACCAGCAATCAAAGCACAATTAGGTTCGAACCGATTAGGTAATCAAATAAACATTCAAAAGTAAGCTTTGTTTTCATTCTTGCCTGTTTTTCTACCCGAATTTTTTTTCAATGAGATAATAGTTTGTCTTCATTTTACAGTGCCATTTCTGTTCGAGTTATTCTTTCCATTTAAACCAAGCTTCTTTTTCATATCCGTAGATAAAGTTGCTCTCGGACAAGGTGTTGGATGGAAAATAATACCACCCATTTGCCGATTCGCTCGTAAGATAAAGCATGTTAGGTAATTCTTGGCTCATCCAGAACCAACCAAGAGACTCGTGAAATATCCAAAATGAATTTTGGTCTGAGCAAATCTTGAGATAACACCATCCCATATCAACTTGGTAGATCCACCCATCTCCAGAATCAAAGAAGACACCAATGCCCTGAGCATTGTACCAATTAGAGCCAAGATTTTCCATGAAAGGGAGTTCCTCCACTGCTGGATTATCGGTAACTTCATTCTCTTCACTTTCTTCCTCTTGCGACCCGTTCGTTTCGTCATTGGTATCTTCTGCAGACTCACGCACATCACCTCCTGAATTATCTATAGAAGTATTGTTGTCCATATCTGCACTAGATGCGGGATCCAAAAAAGAAGACACTTTCCAGTGTAAGCGATTTTCGACCTCTTCGGCTTGGAAGACAAAGGAAGTACCTGGTAGTTCTTCTACATTTTCCAGCCATTCATTCAAATCCTGTCCCGTGAAATTGTTGTCATTTGACATGGAAGCAGACACTGAATTTTCATCACTGGACTGCTCCAATTGAAATACTGGCTTACCATTCATCAAAAGAATTTCATTTGCTTGATAGAGCATATTGACGAGTAGGGGATCTGTTTGGTCATCAAAATTTATCTTAAATGGGTTTTGATGAGAATTTACATTTAAGGTCAATTCTTCGATCACACTTTGATGTCCATCATTTAATTCAAGACTGATATTTTCGATGCCGCTAAAACCAACTGATGGTAAATAGATGAGCTCTTCGTTTTCTATGTAACAAGTACCGTTGCTGGGACTTGAGCTAAGGGAGAAGGATACTTCATCGTTATCAATATCCTTCGCTTCTAGTTTTATTCTCATTGGTGTTTCGCGAACTCCTCCGCTAAGCGTGGCCAGATTATATTCAAAATAAGGAGCATCGTTCTGTGATTCCACATTCAATGTTATTAGAGCAACATTACTTGTGAGTTCACCATCACTAGCTTGAACCTCAAAACTATCTACACCATTAAAGTCCTGTGAGGGAGTATAGCTGTAACTTGGTCCGGTCCCTGTAATTGAACCATTCATTGGACCAGAGATTAATGAGAAAGTTAATGAATCACCCTCTGGGTCTGATGCAATGAGTTTGATTCCAATATTACTGTCTTCTCTAAGCTTAAAGGTAGAGGATTGGACAACAGGTGGGTCATTTACTTCTGTAATAGTTATTTTTACTGAGCCAATATTGCTGTATACATTCCCATCAAACGCCTGGAAGTTAAAAGAATCTTCTCCAGAGTATTCATTGAATGGAGTGTAGGTAAAGATACTGTTCTCCCCTTGTGAGAGTCTTCCGTGAATTGGGTCCTGCACTACACGATATGTCAGAGTGTCGTTATCAATATCGGAAGCGGATAGCTGAAAAGAAACAGCACTATCTTCGATTGTATTAATCTCAAAATTTTTGGCTACTGGAGCATCATTTTGAGCTTTTAGACGAACTAACACAATAGCTTCAGTGCTATCAAGTAATCCATCGTTTACAAAATACCTGAATGTATCTTCACCATTAAAATGATTGTTAGGAAAATACAGCCATTGCCCATTTTCTTCCCATAGAAATCCGTTTGCTGGGTATTTACTAATACTGAGATTTAGGGTATCTCCATCGATATCTCCATATTTAAAGTCCACAGTAAAAAACTCATCTTCCGTTGCATTAACTTCAAAGGATTGAGCCCATGGGGCATCATTAACGGCTTCGATCTCGAAGGAGACTGTGGCAAGAGTACTTTCTTTTCTTCCATCGGTTACTTTGAAAGTTAGGCTGTCTGCTCCGTTGAAGTTTTTGGCTGGATTGTAAGTAAAATGATGATTTTCACCTTCCAGGGATCCAGAAGTTGGGAGATTGGTTATCAAATAGGTTAATGCATCTCCATCTGGGTCTATTGCATCCAGAGAAAACTGTAAGGACCCATCTTCTTTTAGGTATAAAGTTTTGGAATTAGCGATGGGTGCCAGGTTTTCCTGTACCTCCAATAATACCTCTACAGCAAAGAAAGGATTTACTGGGTCGTTACTTGAAAATTGAACCTCAGCGGAATAGTTACCTTCGCCTAAATTCGAAGAGTCGAAAACCAAATCCATGCTCCCTTCGGAATTTCCATTCACTACACCAGACCTAGGATTGCCTGATAACCAATTTGGAGTGAATGAACGAGTTGTCCAATTGAGGGCATTTTTCAGCATTACCCATCCGTCCGTTTCTTGATTCCACTGTCCATGGGTAGGGAAGAAATTTAGATCAACCACTAAGTTTGGTTCGGTACGGAAAGTAATCAGTGGTGTGCCGTCCATCCATGATGCAGCAACGGACCCACCTTGATTAGGTGTTTGATGAAGAATTCTTAAGCTTCCTGAGAACGAGTTTAATCCTTCTACAAGAGGGTGATTAGGCAAGTTGATTTCTCCCAGACTGTGGAGTTCACGATCAAATTCTGACTGCATGTCAAAGAGAGCTAGTCCATTATTCCTCCACTCTCCTGTAAGCGACCAATCATCGGAACCAGCAAAGAACAAGTTCTCACCAGGCATGGTTATTACACCTCCTCCAGTAGATGCGTATTCACTGACGAGGTTACCAAGAGCAAGGTTGTCCCAGTAAGAGTAATTACTGTAGACAATGATCGCATCAAAACCAGAAATTTCTTCCAGTGTGGGAGTCAGTCCTGATACATTAATTGTGGTTACACCGGAGACATTTTCGAGCGTGGATAAGCCCACTCCGAAGTCTTCCAGTTCGGTGGTTGCTTCACCTCCGAGCACCCCGATCTCAAGACCAGCTTGGTTGATTCCCTCATAGCGAACCGCATTGGGGGAGTCCTCTTCATTTCCGTCAAGGTTTGTCTTGAGGAATAGTGCATGGCCTGGATTGAAGAAATCAGGTGAGCGTTGATCATCATTTAAAGTTGAGAGGATCTGATTAAGATCAAGGTTACGCGTCCTTTTAACATTTAATTCAACAATTCTGGCTTCCCATGCTCCTGCAGCTTCCCCGGAATTACTGATATCAATTTTGTTATTTGCAGTCTCACCAGGCTCAAGTTTAACCGAGATCCCATTTGGTGCGTAAACCAAGGCGGGTGGGGTCATAGCTTTTAGGCTAAGGTTTACAGATACCTTGGGCTGATCTGGGTCGTTAGAAATTAAAGTTAAAGTAGACAGCACATCACCACTTGATTGAGGGAAGACAGTTATTTCAAAGAGCTCTTCTGCACCGGGAGCGAGACTCATTTGCTGGATATTGGTGGAGAATGCTTGGTGACCTAAAAGAATTTCCGATACTACAAGTTGATCGGTTCCTGAATTACTCACTTTTAAGCTAAGTGTTTTATCGTTGCCGACCCAAATTTCACCAAAATCTAAAGCGGTTTGGTCAACATCGATTTCTGGTTTTCCAGAAATGGTTAAGTTAACTGCAATTTCAATTATACTTGCGAGTGGATCATTCGTTTCTAAAGCAACGATGGCATGTTTCGATCCTGCAACAAAGTTTGAAGCATTGATATTGAAATCGAGAATAGCATGATCACCGGCTGGAACACTTCCAGAAGATGGAGCCACCGTTAGCCAGTCAGGGGAGGATAATTCCAGTGCCTTGAAAATATTTAATCTTCCCGGTGCGACCATTTTGCCTTGGAATGCATCAACCACATCGACCGAGTTCATCAGCAAATTCTTTAATTCCTGGTGTTGAGCAGATGGATTTTGTGATAGTAACAGGGCTGCTGCACCAGCTACATGAGGTGTCGCCATCGAGGTTCCGCTCATGTAGGCTAAGCCATCATTGGGTACCAGATTTAAAATGCTGGTGCCAGGTGCGGCTAAGTCTACTGTGGTACTTCCATAACAAGAGAAATAGGCTAATTCATCTTGTTGATCAGATGCTGCAACTGAGATGATGTTGGCCAGGTCATAATTTGATGGATAATGAGGGTTTAAGTCGTTGTCTGAGGCACTGTTGCCGGCTGCGGCACAAAATAGATGCCCCAAATCACCAGCTTGGCTGATAACATCTTTAAGAGCTTGGCTGTATCCGCCACCTCCCCAGCTATTATTACTAATTGGTATTTCCATGGCGGCACAATATGCAATTGCATCGATTGCATCAGAGGTGTAGCCCCAGCCTCCATCAGCAAGAAATTTCAATGCAACCAGTTTGGTATACCATGCAACACCTGCAACCTGCGTATTATTGTTGGTTGCTGCCGCGATAGTACCTGCAACATGTGTACCATGATTGTGTCCGTCCATAGGATCGTTATCAGAATTAATGAAATCCCAACCGTAAACATCATCGATGTATCCGTTACCATCATCATCAATTCCGTTTCCTGCTATCTCACCTGGGTTTGTCCATATGTTTCCTTGGAGGTCTGGGTGAGTGTAATCAATTCCTGTATCAATTACTGCAACGATGGTGGATTCAGACCCTTTGACAAGGTTCCAGGCATTTTCAGCCTGAATTTTATTTAGTGCCCATTGCTCTGCAAAGTTGGGATCATTGGGAACCTCCGATCGCCGAACAACGTAGTTAGGCTCTGCATATTCTACCGCCGGATCCTCCAAGAGACGGGCAGCAAGATCAGACAAATCTATATCATTATTTACTTCGATTAAAATCATATTAGCACCAGAAAGCGCTTTTCCAGCAGATCCTGGTTTTATTGCTGCCCCGAGGGATCTTTTTACGGTAAACTCTTCTCCTTGAGAACTGGGGTTATCAAAGTTTGATTTACCAGCTTTGAACCCAACGATTAACTCGTTTGGAGCATGTTCATTGGCGAAAGGGTTTTCAGGGATCATTTCGCCAGAATGTGTTTCCAGTTCATTAAACTTTCCTGCCGCACTCCCTTGGGATTTACTTCTGATTTCTTTTACGGAAAAAGCACCCTCGGCTTGACCAAGATAATTATCCAAAACCACATTTTCGACTTTTTGGGTTCCTGCTTCGATTGTTACATTTAAGACTTCAGGACTAATATTGAATTTTGGAGTAGCAACTCCTTGTCCTGATAACTGGATAACATTTGGGGCGTTTTGAGCATTGGAATTGATTGTGCCGGAATCACTGTGGGCACCTCCACTATTTGGTTTAAAGGTTAAGTTTATGCTAAGTGCTTCACCAGGTTGAAGGAAAGATTTTTGAAAGTTGGAAGAAAACGCTGCATCATTTAGATCAAGACTTTCTAAAGATACTGCAGAGTTACCTGAGTTAAGAATCGTAACTTTTTCACTTTTGGACAAACCCACTTCCACTGAGCCAAAATCAATAGCAGTTGGGGTAAGTTCGATGATTCTTTCTTCTTCAATCGTTAGAGAAACTGGAATTGTAATAGTTTGCTGGTCTGGGTCGTTGCTTATGAGTTCTAAAATAGCTTCGTAAGTACCAGCAGCGATAGCACCAGCTTTCAAAGTGATTTCCACATTTTCAGATTCACCCGAATTAATCTGGCCCTCCAGTTTTGAAGTATGGAGCCACTTAGGTGATGTGGAAATACGAACGGTTGAATCGGCTTGGATTTGATTATTGTTATAAGCAACAAGCAGTCCGATATCTCCGGTTTCGTTTTGAATGCCAGAGGTAGCCCTATCAATTGGGCCGTTCATATTCTCATATACAAAACGAATGACTCCGCCTGCATTAATCTTGATTTGAAATGTGTAGATGCCCAAACCAGCAAAGTCGCGAACCCGGTCATATTGAACGGTTAATCCATTACCCTCCTGTAGATAATAGATGTTACCACCGCTTGATGGATCAAGGTCTGTGGCAAAACCAGCAATTAAATTACCGGCCATCATTTTTGTGGGGAGGGGGAAATGGCCATGCTCAGAAGAGCCACTGCCAAGCGAAAGAT
The DNA here is from genome assembly GCA_038110535.1 of Opitutia bacterium. GTDB lineage: Bacteria > Verrucomicrobiota > Verrucomicrobiia > Opitutales > Seribacteraceae > Chordibacter. Next base: position 8,295 of record JAYNJW010000052.1, read on the forward strand.
ATCCGTTTGAACTTACAAAAACATCTGAGAAGGTTTGACCATACAGTTCAAAACCAAAAGGAAGGGAGATAACTGCGAAGTCGTCATCCTGACCAGATAGATCCTCAAGCAAAACTCCAGTTTCAGAAATATCAGTCCAGGTATGCTCAGGACCTGCATCATCAGTCGAATCACTCCAGGAATACCCGTGGTAATCAGGACCGCCTCCCAGGGTGGATATGGGGGATCCTTCCCGTGAGTCGTTGGTCCCCTTTGTTATGGGTTGATAATGTTCAGCAGAAAATATGGTTCCTAGAGAAAAAGAACTGCCTGCTAGTCCATTTGCACCTTTTAAGGACCAGTTAAGAACCCCTCCGCCTCCATTTTGAAGACCAAAGTTTACAACAGCTTCTTGGTTAATTTTCAAGTTAGCAGAAATACTATCTTGGTTGTGAATTAGTCGTGGAGCGGTTGTTGCATTTGCAGTTATGGGCAAGGAACGTATGGAAAATCCATTTTCATCTGTAAAAATCATAGCTTTCGTATTCCAGTTACCTTCCTCTAGGGGAGTAAAATAAAAGGTAGCGGAAAATTTTTCACCTGAATCTAAAATAATGGGAAAATCCAAAAAGTGAGAGAAGGCAGAGTTTTCAAATGCAATACGGTTGATTGAAATTACATCCATACCACCGTTGAACATTTCGATCGTTTTTTCAGAGGATCGACCAACCAAAGCATTACCAAACTCTACTGAAGAAGGTCGGAAAACTAATCCACCTTCCTCTCTCAAACGCTCCGCGGTAACCCTCAAGTTCTGCACTGGGGAGTTTGGGTCATTTGAAATTATTTCAATGATCGCCTCTTCGAAGTTGCCAGGCATTTGAGAAGCATTTGCCTGTAGTGCTAAATCAACAGTTTGACCAGGAGTAATTACACCATTTTCAGTTGTTTCATAAGTAAGCCATGGTGAATTAGCCGTAGTTGAAATGGAATAAACCAAATCTCCGTCACCCTGATTGGTAAGTTGAATAATTTGGCCCGGAGTTTCGCCCTCTCGTAAGCCAAAATGGACTTCACTTGGTTCAATTAGTAAATCTGGAGTTGTAATAACTTCAGCAGATAACGGAATGCTTAAGTTAGGCTCATTGCTGGCATCACTGCTCACATGTAAAACGGCTTCCAATTGTCCTTCCACTGAACCTGAAAAACTAACCGATCCAGTTTGTGCCATATTCGGTAGCAGTACAAATGGTGTTGAAAATGAAAGCTCAAAGGGAAGGTTTTCCTCCTGGGGAAGAATTTTTACTTCGTGGATAGTAGTTTCTGCATTACCACGATTGCTCAGGACAAATTCCAGCTTTTTAGTTTCTCCTTTATTAATGACACCAAAATCAAGAGCTGAAGGACTTGCCGAGATAAGGTTTTCCTGAGGTGGTTCGTTGGAAAGTGCTTTAAATGTATTAAGACGACCTCCGGTGAGACATTTCTCGACAAGAGAGTCTTCGGGATCTGTGTTTTCTAGCAGGGCATTTTTAACCTGAGTCGACTTCCATTCAGGATTAAGAGATAAAATTAAAGCATAAGCTCCGGCAACATGGGGTGTCGCCATCGATGTACCTGAATAACTTGCATATCCATTTCCCGGAATTGTGCTGAGGGTGTTCACCCCGGGCGCAAAGAGATCCACACTTGTTTTACCATAGCAGGAAAAATAAGCACTTTCACCAAAATGATTATGGGCACCAACTGATATAACATTTTCAGATTCGTAAGACGCGGGGTAGCTTGGATAAGCATCGTTATCACCTGCATGGTTGCCGGCTGCCGCAATAAATCCAATGCCCTCTAGGGAAGCTTCATCTATGGCTGACTTCATCGAAGATGAATATCCTCCGCCTCCCCATGAATTAGAAGTTAAATCAACGCCGATCTTAGTTGCATAAGTAATCGATTTAACAGCGTCTGAGAGGTAGCCACCTCCAGATCCGCCGAGGAACTTAATTCCTACCATAGAAACTTCCCAATTAACCCCAGCAACGCCCTTGCCGTTATTGCCCACTCCACCGATTGTACCAGCACAATGAGTTCCGTGTGAGTTATCATCTGCTGGATCGTTATCGTTGTTATAAAAATCCCATCCATGGACATCATCCACGAATCCATTTCCATCATCATCCAGACCATTGCCAGCAATTTCATTCGGATTAGTCCACATATTTGCGGCCAAGTCTTCGTGATTACGATCCACACCGGTATCAATCACCCCAACCAAAACATCTCTTGTACCAACGCTTAAATCCCACGCTTCATGTGCATCAATGTCTTTGTCATCTATGCCACCGGTCTGTCCGCTATTGTGTAGACCCCAAAGTTCAATCATTCGGGCATCATTTGGTGTCTTGATTGCATAAACAAAATAATCCGGTTCAACAGAGGAAACCAGATCTTCAAGATTTTCGAGTGCATCTCTTTTGCTTTGAAAATCGTCTATTTGAGGTTCTTCGTTAGAGGATAATGAAATGATGAACTGATTTCCTCCTAACTCTTCTTTGACCGAACACCCTAACTCGCTCAGCTTTAAAACAAGATCATTATACTGCACATCATCTTTGATTTTAACAAGTAGATGAGTGGCAACCATGGCGTTTACCGTCTCTATCTCTGCGTCTTTCCCGCCACTAAAACTGCCTGTTTCTTCCATGATAAGATAAGGGTGTTTCATATTGGTTTCGACTAATGTGACCCTTTTCTCAGTCGCCCCTGTGGTTAAAGGTGGCATTACTTTCTCCTCAATCTTTCTCAAGGTAACTTCATTCAAGATTGATCTTATCGTGAAATCCGGACCTTCAGTTTTTACTACTTCTTCGGTGGATTGGACCAAATCTAAAGAAGGTATTTCTTCTACTGGAAATGTTTTTTCCTGATTCTTTTCGCTCTGGTCAGGCTTGCCTTGAACTAAAGCATTCGATGCCTGGAGTTCTTCTAATTGTGGTTTAGGCATTGTTTTTGTAACCTCAATCTGTTCGCCTGGGTCTTTCGTGTAAATCACTAGACTCATCGAGAAAACAATTAGACAGAAGATGGGAATTAATATCTTTTTCATAGGCATTTAGGGTGTAGTTGCGTAAATACACTAAATACACAAATGTGAATTATGCAAAATATTAATCTTTTTTTATTAATTTATTGGGTTCCTGATTTCAGGCTCTTTCTGAACGAAGAGGGGGACTGTCCGGTTACCCGGTTGAAGACCACTGCCATTCGTTCGGGGTCATTGAAACCACAGCGATCGGAAATCAGCCCCACGGAATAATTGGTCTCCGCGAGCAGTCTTCGGGCTTGGTTTACCCGCATGCGGCA
>JAYNJW010000053.1:0-11561 GCA_038110535.1 Opitutia bacterium
TAGTTCGGATCCGTTGAACCATCCACATAGTTGGGATCATTTGCTGGATCGTAGGAACCATCATATTCTGGAGCAGTAAAAGAACCGTCTTCACCAGGATCAATTATATGATCCTCTCCTTGAGGAACATATTGGTCGGATGACTGACCTAAAAAGGATAATTCCTCGAATACCGCCATAGATTCAGAGAAGAAACTGCTGGCCATGGCTACCTCTGCCGAGACAATTAGGGATGGGTCAATAGAACCGGAAAATGAATGATCGAGAAGGAAGGTCAGGGTTTGCAGATCGGCACTTGCTGACAAGTCGTTCCCGGCAGGCGGTTGGGAATCGGGATTGTCAACTATCGGACCATGTGACAAATCGCTGATAACCCGTTTAAGTTCTTCGCTCGACAGACCAAGGGAAAATAACTCTTGAGCCAAAGGAAGAGGGATATCAACAACAGCAACTTCAGACGCATGAAGGTCCCCGAGGAACCGGGCAGCTTTTTTCTGGTTTTCGGTAAGAAGTAATCGACCTTCTTCGTCTCTGGTAGTTGTTTCATTGCCAAGTACGAACTGCAACCAAGACGGATCTGTGTCGAAAATAGATAAGGAATTAACACCTGGAATTCCTACCAATTCTCCGATTTCTTTAAAATCATTGAGCGGTCCAAGATCAGCAATATTGTTGAAGAATATGGACATCAAGTGATTATCGTAAAAGAAGACCTCTTCTGTTTTCTCTTTGCCAGTTTCATCCACGACTGTCTCACCGTTCTCGTCCTTTAAAACTATGAGCTCTACCCCACCAAACTCATTTACAAAATTATTGATCTGATCCAGCTTATCTAGGTTCGAAAAGACAATATCTAAGTGTTCTGAATTGCCCTTGAATTTCGATGCCGTGGATGAAATTTCTGCAGCCAATTCCTTGTTTTCCTCAAAAATGGGATGGTATTGCTCAGGATACTCGCTGATCAGCTTGGTAAATCCAGTGTCAGACATGGTTCCCTCAGGGTCACTAAAGAGGGGCTGAATAATACTTCCGCTAGCCCGTAGATCATTCAGAACCTCAAGAAATGCATCCGCTTTTGCTGCAAACTGGAAAATCACCTCGACCCTGGCAGGCTCAAACTTGAACTCTTCGTATAATTTTCTCAGAGAGCCAACTTGGCTGGGATTCGCAAAAATGATCTCACGCCGGGCAGGATTGGTTGTAACCAAGCTTCTTATGTCATTGAGGACTGCGTCACGCTTGGTCCCCTCGAAACGATTTACAATGGATAAGAAATCATCCGCGTAATCCAAATTATTAAAAAGTAAGTTTATCTGCCCCTTTGGCTCAGAGGTTCCTTCCAAATTTCTGTCCAGTCGACTGGTTAAATCGTCTAATACTTCAAGTTTGTCAGTGTTGGCAAAAATGGCCTCTAGCTTGGTTGGTACCGCTGCAAATTTATCAGTTAAGGAACGCATGTAAGAAAGTTCGGTCGATTTGGTCAGGCTGTCCACCTCCGTATCATCCAAAAAGGTGTAGATTTGGTTCAGCTTTGCTTCGTCAAAGCGAAGTTTATTCGAAATCGCAACCAGATCATCCAAGGATGAGAGGTTATTGAATGCAGTTTTTACTTTTGCCTGATCATCACCAATCACTTTGTTCAATTCCAGCAGGTTGTCGATTTGATCGACATTGGAAAGAAAAGCATCACGAAGTTGAGCTTTGGCGGCTTTAGCATCATCCGAATCGCTATCCAGAACCTTGATCGCAGGGCTGTCCAATACAAAAAGAATATCTCCTGCTCGATCAGTATCGATGGAAAATGAATCATATTCTTCCACTCCGATCTTTTTGGATGCAGAATAAAGAACAACACTTTCGGGATCCCCCGTGTCTTCATTGAGAACTTCTGCAAATGAATAGATTCCGGCAACACCATCGGTTGATCCAGTCAGCTCGTTCACCTGAGCAGCGGTTAGGTTGTAAACAGTACCCCCATCTCCATCCGTAATGGTTTCTGGGCTTGCTTGAAAATCAGCAGACAAGTCACCCAAGCTGGTAATGGATGAGGTTAAAGCCTGAGATGCAGATTCGTCGACTTCATAAAACTGGTTAAAAGTAATGCCCAGATTTTGAAAACGCTCATTTTGCAATGAACCCAAGGCACCCGTGGCCAACACTTCCTCAAAATCAACATCTGTGCCGCTTGCCAAACTATCAAGCAGGCTGGTTCCAGATTCTGAATCTCCAGATTCTATCAGCACTGCCAACTGTTCAACTTTTTCCACATTTTCGAGCACGGCATCCAGACCATCCAAGTTGACCTCTCCATCATCCCCAGCAGTCTTTCCCGCGACCTCAGCTAAAGTGTCGATGCTTTGGAAAGCAAGGGCAGCAGTGATTTCTTCTTTCTTAGGAAAAACGACCCGCCAATGATCAAGAACAACGAGAACGGTTTCCTCCGGGTATTCCGTGGCATGATCATTAAGAAGTGTTCTGACCGCGTCCGCGGTTTTGGCTTTAAAAATCTGCCCTTTTAAATCGAGGTCCGTGATATCTGCGGGTAAATTATCGATTAAAAGTTGTTTCAAATCGGCTGTGGTTTGCTTTTCACTAACGGACGCTTTGAACTCATCCGAGACCTGTGCATTCTCTGCTTCTGCCGCCACTGCCTTTGCCACCTGCTGGTTTGCATCTACCTGTTTAACAACGGTGATCAGGTTTAAACTTTTTCTCCTCCCATCGGCCAGTTTTTGCAAAGATTCTGGAATTTCAAGGACCTCTAAGGTATCTTTGAATCCCTGCACTGCAGAATCGACATCAGCTGAATTAGCCGCTGCCTTGATCGCAGCAATGGCAATGTCCAATGCGGCTTTCGTCTCACTATCAACTACAACCGCAGCCGCCTCTGCTTCAATCGCTCGTTCTTCTTTAATGGTTTCCGCCATGGCCACTGCCTGCTCAGCATTACGCAGAAGAGCAGCTTTGGTAGCCGCATCAGCATTGGCAGCAGCATCCAAAACGGTGGCCACGGATTCCGCATTTTCGGCATTGGCAGCTACAGACTCCAAAACTTCCTTCTTGGCCGCTTTTTTGGCCGCTTCAATTTGAGCAGCTATTTCTTCCTCAGACAATCCACCCCCCGAAGCTTCAAGGGCTGCTCTTGTTTCTTCCTCGGCTTTTGCTGCAACTTCATCTGCCGCTTTCTTTGCCTTGAGCAGAGAGTCTGCTTCCTTCGCGTTTTCAAGGAGTTTGGTAACATCTACTCCTTCATCTGCGGCAGAGGACACAACTTCGCTTAGTTCGGTTGCCTTTTCCGCATTGTCTAAAACATTGTTCAAGAGGCTGGCCGCATCCGCCCCGCCCGCTTCTGCCGCGACTGCCTGGTCGACAAGTACTTTTAGATCATCTGCTTTGTCCGCATTGTCCAAAACCGAGTCCAACCCTGCATCCCCCACTTTATCCAGTGTGGTCTTTGCAACCTCAACCACGGTGTCAATCTTATCAAAAACATTTTGTGAATTGATTTCTTCAATACGGTTGTCGATCAAGGTTGTAAGAAGGGCGAGGGTTGCGGCATTGCCTGAAAAGTCATCCTCTCCAATCACGCCACTAGACTTCCATTCTTTAAGCAGTTTTTTGTCAGTAGCCAAAAGAATCAACTCTTCGGTTTCAAAAGGAACAAATGCACCTGCTTCTTCCGCTTTTTCAGCAGCGGCTGCAGCCGCAACCTTTTTCGCATCACTCGACTTGACCACATTGAATAATACATTCAGTTTGGCGGTGTCTTCAACCGCATCTCCACCATCTTCAGCAGAAACAGAATTGTCTATCACTTTAGCAAGATTCTGAGCTTGCTCAGGATTTTTCAGCAGTGCAGTCAGGGTAGAAGTATCACCGGAGGATCCAAGTTGCTCTGCTTTTTCTACCACCTTAACCAAATCCTTGGCTTTATCTGCATTTTTCAGAAGGCTCCCCAAGTCTGCTTTATTCTCCGCGGCTGCATCGGCTTCGGCTTGTGCCGCCTCAGCGGCAGCGATGGCAGTGGCATCACCACTTGCTTTGGCCGATTCTAAAGCAGCAGCAGCTTCCTCCTTGGCTTTTTGTGCAGCCGCTTCAATTTCAGCATTTTTATCGACCATCTTTTTAAGTTCAGATGCCTGATCGGCGTTTTCGATCATGTTATCAAATCCAGTATCTGCTGCCTTGGCTTCCGCAGCTGCCTTGGCCCGTTCCGCTTTGGCCTTTTGAGCTTCTGCCCGGGCAATCGCATCGGCATCCCCAGCATCCTGAGCGGCTTGGAGAGCAAGGGCAGCCTGCTCTTGGGCGGCAACAGCCTCAGCCGCTTCTGCGGCAGCTTGTTCCTCAACCTCAATAGAAGCGACCGCCAACTCAGTTACGGTATCGAGGTTCCCGAATACGTTTTCTTTCTGTGCGGCAGATGCCTCAGCTTTGATTGCCGCTCTGCGGGTATCGGCTTTGGTACTCAAATCAAGTCCATCAGCTATGAGCAGGGATACGATATCCGCATCATGAGCACCATTGAAATCTTCAAGAATAGCATCCACGCTGGCAGAATCAGTTGCTGCTTTAATTTCGTTGAGTTTACCCGAGTAATCATCCACAGCTGCCTTTCTCTTTGCTACTCTATCTGCTTCTGCTTGGGCGGCGGCAATCGCATCGGCATCACCGGCAGCTTGGGCAGCGGCCAATTCTTCTGCCGCCTTTATCGCAGCTTCGGCTTCGGCGGCTTTTTTAGCGGCGGCCTCAGCGGCGGCCTCAGCGGCCTCAGCATCCGCAGCTTTTTTATCCTGCTCTGCCTTGTCTACGCTTTTGACGACCTTAAATACTCCCTTAACTTTTTTCTCACTCTTTCCCGCGTCCGAGGATTTTGTCGATTCTGCAGAAGCCACGACTTCAGCAACTTCATTTGCTTTTTCAGCAGTTCTAAACATTGCGGTCATCGTGTCCTTACCGTCCTGCGTAACTTCATCACCCCCATCGGATGATCTTCGGTCCGAGGCAAAAGCATCCTTGGCCACATCAATTACTTTCTTTAGGTTGGACGCTTTGTCAGGGTTGCTAAAAACCGCGTCCATATTCTCGGCATTTTTCGCTCCGATCTCATCGGCATCTCCAAGAACAGAAAGCAAATCTCCCGACTGCTCCGAGCTCTCGGCAAAGGCAGAGATTTTCGAGGAATCCTTCAAACCCAAGGCTTCTGATTCTTCTGTCACATCTACAACATTTCCGAAATTCGAAACAAGATCGCTCACAAAAGTGGTTTCATCCTTATCCGAATCACTCGTCCTTCGACCAGCCCGTCGCTCGGCTTTTTTCTGATCGAGCATTTCTGCGGCTGTTCCAGCAACTTCAACATAAGTATCCGCCTTTGCCGCATCCTCTGGATTTTCTAAATCAAGAATTCCTGCCTTCTCCAATGCAACTGCATCCGTACCATTTTCATCATCTCCAACCCCTTTGGCAGAGGCTTGCCGTTCATCATCGGATTCATTCAGTTCATCTTCTGCAGGAGCTTCTTCTTCCGGATTGGACTCAGGGGTATCCGCAGGTGGAGGGCCTTCCACAGCCTTACCGGTGGCAGCACTCGCCTGATCCACCTCTGCCTGGATAGCCTTCATCACTGCCGCAGGTACCCTGCCGATCTGAATGGGCAAGGCCATACCTGATGCACTTATTCCAGATGCAAGACTTTGGCCGGGTCCAAGCATAGTAGGACGCCCACCACCTCGAGGCATAAAAGCAATCTGCCCCTTGAGCATCTGGGTGGTTTGGTTGATCGTTCCGTCCGGCAGCTTGACCACTTGCATCCGGGGTATGGTTCCACGGATTCCAGCCGTTCCCACTGGTGAGTCGATATTAAAACTGGATTCTTTTTTCAGTTTTTTCACATCCACAACCATATCTCCCAAGCTCAAATCGATCACGGTTTCCGATGGGCTTGGTTCGTCTTTTCTGGCAGATAATTTCCCAACTGCTTTGGGATCAAATTTTTCTTGGGCAAATTTTTTGATGTTCAAAACTGAATCTTCTTTAAGTGTAGTGATAGTTCCCGAGGAAAAAAGAAGAACCACTTTCGAGCCTTTTCCTGTCTCCACAGTGTGCCCGTCAAAAATCATACCTCCCACTTTTACACGGTCAGCAGGCAACAAGCTTCCGGATTCATTGTTGGTAACGGAAACCTTCCCTTCCAAACTTGCAATGATGATCGCCCCCTTCGAACTAACCGCAATCGCCTGATACGATAAAATTAATGAAAAAAAGGAAACAATGAAAAAATTTACAGATTTCATAATAAGGGAAGGAGCTAAAGTGTGGAAACTATCTAAGTAACTTAGCGAATTCTGTTAAAATGATACAAGTAAATTATTTTCCCTTAAATTTATACACTTTTCCCCACGCGTTCGAAAAAACTTTCTCAAAATGATTATCATCCAAATTTTCCATAAAATATCCCTGTACCAATAAGCTGTTAAAAGCTTCATCATCCATGAAAAACCATGCTTGTCCGATTTGGTACCCCATTCCTGGTATTTTGACAATATCACCCGGATTAAAGTTAGTATTTTCACTTACGGAATTGTATGAAGCGACTGCAGGAACTTCCACTCGGTGAATTTTGGCAATCTCATTCAATTTCTTCCCGCCATCTGGAACCAAATAATCCCTGTCTCCACTAAAATAGGGAATGCTTGTTTGAATAAGGTGGAACCGAGCACCCTCTTTTTCCATGGATGGGGTATCAATCAATTTAGCGGTTATGGGATCGTGTAATTTACGGTGAAAAGAAAAAGGTATGGGAGTAGGAGAATTTGGTAAAGTGGCGAGGTTTTGTGATAAATCTGCCTCGATTTTGTACCCTCCTCGCATGTTAAGTATAATTTTTGAGCCCCGGCTTGTGACCCAGTCTGCTTGGGTAAAAAAAGGTTGCTTTCTTGGATCGGCACCTTTGGCAAAGTGAGGATGTGCATATACTTCTTCATCAAACCGGGAAAGAAGATACCTTCTTGCAAAAGAGGAACGAAAAGTATCAGCAGAAACAATGATCAATTCGTTCAGATGCGGAACATGTATGATCCTTCTGCCAACGGTAGGGTCATATTTCAAAGCTAGGCGCAAGCCATCTACCGAAAAAGACTCTACTGCACTTGCAGGGCCGCCCTGAGGATCTACTTCAAAGGCCTGCCCATAGGTAATCATACCCCGTTGATTACCATCCACTAGTAAGTCTCCCCGCTGGTTAATACGGTAACCACCATCAAAAACATAAGAAGTGCCCTCTCTTCTTCCCCCACGAAGAATGAGCATGGGTGGCTCTTTGAGCGAAGAGGAGTTACTCCCTTCATTTCCGTAAAAATAGAGATTTCTGGAACTAAAGCTAAGGATAGTGGGAAAAATTCTCAGTATTTCGTAAGGTAAAAAAAGAAAAGTTTCCCGAGTTTTAGGAGGAAGAGGGAAATCAGCCAAATTGGCATCACGCAAGAGACCCTGATAAAAGACTTGGTCCGGAGTGCCATCCCTAAAGATTGCCTGTACCGCAGTGGAAAAATCGCTTTTCCCACCCTGCTTTTTTTGTTCTTGTAGCTTTACATAAGTCTCAGTCTTCAGCCGTGCTAAGTTATAAGCTTGTACTGGTGAAGTGGAACGAAGTATTTCGGAACTGAGAAAATTATCCACGGTTTGGTGGGCCGGAGAAGTGAAGGTACGGGTGTTGCCATAATACCAACACCCAGAACCGTAATCCCACCAGGTAACGACAAAGTCATCAGGTTCAGATGCTTGGTTTAATTCCTCAAGGACTTCCATCGTCTTGATCGGATAAACCACATGGGAATGATAATTGGCGGCATGTTGAAGATTCGGAGATGCAAACCAAAAAACAAGCAGTCCTACCGCTCCCCAAGTTCCCCACCTTGCTGTTTTTTTGAATCTATTCTGATTCAACCGTTCTTTGGTAACCAGTCGTACGATACCCCAGGTCAAAATAATAAGCAGAAAAACGAGTCCGATCGCTGCGTAGTTTCCAACATGGACAGTAAAGCGCAACCCCACCGCACCTTTGAAGCAATTGTAAGCAATTGCTAAAAAAGGAAGAGTTATACTAAATTCCCAATATCTGAGGATAAGGAAACCTAAACCAATCAAACCAAGGATAGAGGCAGGGACCACCAATCCAGCATTTTGTAAACCCTCAGGCATACAACGGGGACAGGAACAGGTTGGCGTGTCCGCCAAAATGCGGTTCCGGACAACTTCATAAGGTATCTGACTCGCTTCCCTAATCGTGGTTTTCACATCTAAGAACTTGAGTGCTTCCGCTTCGGCGGCCATGGTTGCACCCGTTTTACCCACCACGGAGTAGCTTTGTAATTTTCCCGTTATTTTTGACCATGTTCCAGAAAAAGGACCAAGATTTGCAAAGGGCAGCACTCCGACAATCAGCAAGAGAAGTAAAAGTATGGTCATTGCGGGTAAGGCCTTTGATTGTAAAATTTTTTCGATAATCTGCTGGCCCTGGCTCGCCCACGGTGAAAAAGATAAAGCCATTGAACAAACAAGAGGCAAGAGTCCGGCAAAAAACTTGCCCGGCGAATGCTCGATGACCCCACCCGATGACCAACTCTCCACAAATAATACCCAGGATAAAATAACAATCGTAGAAAAGGTAAATGGCCTGCTTAAGCTGAAAAAAATCTTTTTCCAAAGATTTTCGTCACTTCGGTCTGTCCATGAGTCCAAAAAAGACAAGCCAATCTGATAGCTCATAAAACCAAGGCATAAGCTACAGGTGACAGCTTGGACCGATCCATAAAAAAAGCGGCCAAGGAAAAGAGAGATTGCCGCAGCTAAGAGGTACTTGATAGATTTTTTACGGGAGGCAGCTAATAGAAAAAATACAGAAAAAGCCGGGGATGTGATCGCAAAAATATCGGTATCATAATACCCTGCCAGTGTACGGTTGTAATAGCTGTGGGTGATTCCGGCCAAACAAGCAGCTCCTACACCCCATAGTGTGCATTTATATAGCCTTCCTATTAAAATAAGAGGTATGCAGACCAAACCCGCAACATATACGGGTAACCATAAAAGCAGGTGTTCAATAGAAAGCTCGGGAAAAAGTTTGATTAACCAGTAAGGAAGAGCGGTAATCATTCCATTTTGATAAACTCCCGGAAGCAAATCATTGTTTTGATGCATGCCCAGTGCCGCTTTTTGTACAATGCTTCCAAAATAAAAACTGTCGTGAGTATTGGGTAATGCCACGCCCTCCTTGACCATATTGGGCCGCAGAAAAACAGTCTCGCCCTGTTCGTTTTGATAATTTGCTTGGGCATAATCGATCCACTCCAGCCTGACCCAAAAGCTCAATAGGTAGGCCAATAGAATAAACCCAAAAGTAACCGTCTTTGGAATCTGATCGTGGGGCAATTGGATTAGGTTTCTTCCAAAACCACGGTTGGAAATTGCAGATTCAAGAAAGCTCATGAAATTGCAATCCTAGCTTAGCAAGTATGATTGGTAAAGAAACTAGCTATCAGTATTTGAACTTCTTGTCTAGTCCAGCAAGCTTCTTGCTAAGATCATAAAGTAAAGTATTGGTTTTTCCCGCCTGAAAAGAACCACCGAGTAAGGTTCTAGAACCGCCATGGATTCGACTACCCAAATTTTTAACATGAAAAGCATAATCCCCATTCACCATGATGCCGAGCAACTCCGCTTTTTGCGAAAAAACTAGGTCGCCTTTTCCAGGGTTGAAAGCTCCTGTAAGAAAAGCAAAGTGCTTCTCATCAACTTCTATGTACCTGCCATCTTTTTCATCACGCAAACATTTGGTCTGTCCAAAGCGGCCGTCTTTGACATCCACAACCACGGCGTCATCAAAAAGAAAAGGGTTTTCAGGAGCCATAAAAAGCTCGATTCCTGTTTTGGCAAGTTCCCCAGGATTGGCATAGAGAGGGACGATTATGATTCTCGGATCATCCATAAAGGCAATCTCCTTTACCTGAAGGGATTCCTTGAACTTAGGCCCGGTTATTTGCCCGTTTACCGAGACCAATCTACGGGGGTTAAATTCAACCCGAAAAGGGCTGTCTTTAGCATGAACCAAGGCATAGACAAAATTACCATCCACCATAAGGATAGTGTCTACGGAAAATTTTTCTTCCCTGTTGGATTGAAAAATCCCTGATTTGTAGGTGTAAGTGAGGTCAAGTGAGACTTTGTTTTGTTCATACCGGGTAAAAATTTCATTTACCGAGCGTGTCTGCCTCTCATTTAATTTGCGGAAATTCTCTTTTTGCACTTCCACCGATTCCTGCACATCTTTTTCCACCTTGGAAACCCCTTCTTTCACGGAACTGACATCATCCGATACATTGGAGATTTTCTCACCAACACCCACCAGTCCTTCCCCTACCGATTTAAGATCTTTGCCCACTCCATCGAGTCCTTTATTTAGGCTATCAATCTTCTGGTCAATTTTGGCGGTGGACGCAATGAGCTCATCGGATCTTTTCTTTTCCTCAATAAGCAGGGCCTTCGCCTCCGCTGCAGCTAACTCCTGTGCTTTGGCACGCTCCACCGAGGCAGCCAGTTCCAAGCGTGCTGCTTCCGCCTCTTTTTCCTTTTCAGATTTTAATTCCGCAAGCTCTTCCGATTGCTTTTTTGCCTGCTCTAAATTCTTGGCCAACAATTCCAGTTCTTTTTTGGACGCGGCATTGCTTTGGAGGAGCTCTTCCCTTTTTCGCTCAATCTCCTCCCGTTGTTTTTGCAGTTGTTGTGCCTCTTTCCTCGCCAGATCGAGGGCTTCCTTATTCCCTTCAATCACTGCATCCTTAGATGCAATCTCTTGTTCTTTTTGCTCTAATTCTTTCTGACGCTGGGCAATTTCTGCTTCAAGTTTTAGCTTTTGTTCAACAAGGTCGTCCTTATCACTGCTCAAATTTTCAAGCAATGTTTCATTGGTCGCTTCCAGTTCAGCAACCACATCGTCATAATTCTCTCCATCTGAAATTCTCTCGACAACTTCCTTGGAGACTACCTTTTGATCATCCTGAGCAATCACGGCATCCTTAGGCACATCAAAGCGTGCCAGAGCAAGGATGCTAAGAAGCAGGAAGTCGCAGACAACGAGCAGCAAGCTGCGGTTCATGCCCCTTTTTCTTCAGATTGCTTGACCAGCAAATGGTTGCGGTATGGCCGAATAATCACAATTTTCAGAGCCGCAACAAACAGGATACCGAACAAAGTCGAAGTATACGCACCAATCAAGGCATCTTGTTTGACATCCAACACAAGCAATAAAATGAGCGAAAGGACGGTGCCTCCCAAACCGACATAGAGACCAAGGTCAAACAAGTTCTCTTCGTTGTCGAGCAGACCAAGCTTTAGCCCTGCTTTCAACTCTTCGTTTTTGATTTGCGAAACGCGTGAAATACAAATCATGAAGATCACAATTTGAACCAGCAGAAAAACTCCTGCCACGATCGCGGTTACGATAGTTAGATTTTGATCCGCCATAGATTCCTCATTGGCGTAGGCGAGCAGATTCGCAAGCGCAA
>JAYNJW010000054.1:0-11244 GCA_038110535.1 Opitutia bacterium
TGGAAGCCTTTAAGAAACGAAAAGATTCTGAATTTGTGGAGGCTTATGTGCAGGAGCTAGAAAAGCAGTCGGATGCGAGGAGGAAAAAAGGTTAATCGCTAAAAAGAGACTTCTATTCCCAAGGCAACCCCATCTCCTTTAACTGCGGGATTTAAATCTTCGTATCCATTGAAACGATATTCAACGAGCAGGGAGAATAGTTCGTCCAGTTTGTAGGTTAGCTGGGGCTCAATTACCCAGACATCCTTTTGTGACTCCCGAAAGTTAATGTCCGCAAATCCTGAGATCCAAGCCCGCTCATGCAGGGGCAAAAAATAAATCAGGCTAGCCTGCTGCCCGCTCCCGTCGGTCTCGTAGGGAAATCCACGCCATTGTAGCCATCCTTTGCGTCCTAAAATTTCAGGCAGGGAATGTCGGTAAGTCAGTCCGAAGCGAAAGAGGTTATTACTTAGGAACTCCGAATCATTGAACTCTGCCTGAAAGCCAAGTCCGTCAACGCCACCTACCCAGTCTGGGTCGATTTTTCGGTTGAGTCGGTATTCAATGAAATAGCGGGAAAGATCGGTCGAACTACTCTCATGAGCACCGTGAAGATCAATAAATCCCCAGATGCTAAAGTCGTAGGGCAAGCCAGTCGTACTGGTAAGGAGGTTCAGTGTGGTAAAGTCGCGGTTGTCCCAGTAATAGGACATACTCGCGGATGTCTTTTTTGGGGGACTTTTTTTGACAACATTCCCGGTAGGTTTGCTCTTTAATTTCGGACTTACAGCGTCCATGCGCTTACTTATCTCCTCTTTACGTTGTTTAATTTTCTCTTCCTGAAGTTCGAGTTCCTGAAGTTCCTTTTTTAGGGTCTCAAGTTCATTGCCATGTACAGGTGTCATGAGGAAGGCACTGATCAAGAGATAGACCGAAAGCAGGGGTAGAAATTGAAAAAGAGATGTTTTCACAGGCGAATCGAATGTTTTTATTGTAATGGAAACTCAAAGCTTAAGCTTGTCAAACTGAGTTTGGTAGTAAGCTTTGTGTAGGTTGAGGCGGCTTTCTTGAATCGAGCGTTCAGTGATCTTTCCTGTGGTGTTCCTTGATCAAGTCCCTGCCAAAATCTCCATCGAAATCCCGCCAAACTGCATGCACATGGTTTCCTCCAATGTTTTCAAATTCTATGAGGTATTCGTTGCTGATAATACGAAAGTACGAGACATATCCCTTGGAGGAATACTGAAAAGAGAATTTTAGGGAACCAGGATCGATGATTTTCTTCCTCCCATCGATTTGCTTGATCAGTTCGGGCCGGTATTTTTCTGCGAATACAAGAATAAGATCATTCAATTGAATTTGCTGCTCTTTTTTGAGCTCTTGATAAGGAATACCTGGATTTGATTCATAATCCTCGCGGAAAATCCTGGAAGTAGGTTCTGGACCACGACTCTTACTTAGAAGGGCCTGCTCTTTTTGTTTTGCTGATAAGGAGTTTACCAAATCTAAGCTAATAGACTGTTCTTTTCCTAACACTTGCATGCCCTTATGCTCGCCCTTACTTACCCTGGTGGGCGAACTTCCCCAGAAAGACGGGGTGACCGAGAATTTTTTGCCCCCGACTAATGTACAGTTGAGAGAGAGATGATGGCCTTCAAAGCGCCAGCCCCAGGTGGATTCAGTTGAAGGTGTTCCAAAAATTGAGATGAAATAAAGATGTCTTGGATTGTCCGGTGAATCCCAATTTTTTTTCAGACCATGAATCAGTCGAATATCTTCCTGCTCCAGCAATGCATTCGAGGAAAGCAGCAGTTCGAGTAGTTTTTCGACGCACACCCGCTGTTCAGAGGAAAGATGATTGAGGGAAATCCCAGTACGGTCGGACCAGTTGGGAAAGAAGTGCCAGTTCTGTCGGGATTCATCTTCAACTTCATAAGCTATTTTTACCTGACCCTCAGAATCGTTTAAGGAAATAAGCCTGCGGGCTGTTTCGGCCATGGCAGTGGCAGACTCCTTGGCCTGAGAAATTTGTAACGGAAAGCAGATGAAGCAGGTAATAAATAGGCGAGGCCAGAGATGAAACGGTCTGGATAAAGGAAGATCTTTCAGGATGTTACACCGGGAATTCAGGAGGAAAGGTTTAAACATTTTGGTTACTTGCATGGTTTTTCCATACTTCAATATCCCTAGGTTGTGCAACCAAGCACTAAAGCTCTACCCCAAATAATGGAAAGCTCCTTGCTCCATTTAGAGGCTTGAAGATAAGTGGGAATGTTTTTCTCAAAGATGTTGGATATTATTGAGCATGGACATCATTTGTCCTTCAGAATTGATAATCTTTTGTTGGTTTTATGATTAAGCTTTCCCATTTGACCAACCCCCCATTTATTTTCTTTTACCACCTCATAATATTTTGACGATTTCTTCCCCAGTATCCCTCTTTCCAAAGGTAAAGATGAGCGAGAGTCCCATCGCAGAGGGTATCTTGTTGTACGGATCCAATGACCCGGAAATCTTGGTGGAAAAATGCGTCAATCAATTGAGTGCTTCCTCAATTGATGCCTTTCAAAATGAGGAGTTTCTCGTGCAAAGCCGGGGAATGGCAGCTTGGTTGAAACTAAACCTCGCGAAAAAATCCGGAATTTTTGGCCGTTCGAAATTTCGATTTCCGGAGGATACCATTTGGATGATTTTGCGGGGATTTCTGGGAGACTGCCCATCGCGAAATCCATTCACTAAAGAAGGGATGGCTTGGAAGATTTTTGAAATTCTGCCAGAAGTAATGGACGGAAATGCTGAAATATTTTCTCCCCTTGTTAGCTACCTTGCACATGACCAGGAAAATATCGACAGACGTTTCCGCTTATGCCGTCAAATATCCACTCTTTTTGACTCCTATCTGACCTATCGTCCGGAAATGATTTTGGAATGGAATGAGGGAAGACATTTGAAGAGTGTGCATTTCTGGCAATCGATTCTCTGGAGGGAGTTGCGTGCCTCAATCGGGGAAAAGTCCTTGCCGGAACTGGTTGCAGAGATGCAACAACCCAAGGCTCCTCTGGCATCCCAATTTCTTCCTGCCCGGCTTTCTGTGTTTGGAATATCCACCTTGCCTCCGATTTTTCTCGATATTTTGCATACCTACAGCCGCTACCGGTTGCTCCATATTTATTCCCTGCAACCTGCCCCCGTGATGTGGGGTGATGTACAGTCGGAGAAATGGAAACAACGGGCCATCCATCGTTTGACCAGGAAAAATCAAAGTGGTCTGCGGGATGAAGACTTGGGTATTGAAAGTGGCAATCCTTTGATTGGATCGCTGGGTCGTACGGGGCGTGAGTTCTTTAATCTTCTGGTGGACCGAAATGCCAATGACATACCTTTGGACTTTCGCAATCCATGTGGGAAATCTCTGCTTCATGCCCTACAACGCTGGACATTTGATGTTTTTACAGAGTATCCCAAGCACCGCCCCAAGTATGATCCAGATGATTCATCCATCCGAATCGTTAGCTGCCATAGTCCGATGAGGGAAGTAGAGGTCCTGCGGGACTATCTGTTGCACCGATTTGCTGAGGATTCAACCCTACGTCCGAATGACATTGTTGTGATGATGCCCAATCCAGAGGAATTTGCTCCTTATATAAGGGCTGCCTTTGGAGAAAGCGATCAGGATCAGTCCTATTTTTTTCCTTATTCCATCGTGGACCGCGAACCTCACCGAGCCAGTCAGTTGGTTAATTTCTTTTTTAATCTGCTTGAGTTTTTTCAGGGACGGGCAAGCAACCGCGAGTTGATTGATCTTTTGGACTCCCCGCCGATGCGATCACGGTTTGAACTCAGTGATGAGGATATTGATTTATACCGGTTGTGGATTCGACAGTGTCATGTTTACTGGGGCTTTGACAGTGGGCATCGAGAATCCGTTGGATCGACCTCTACGAATGAGCATACTTGGAAGCATGCCCTTGATCGTATGGCTCTTGGGTATTGTATGCGTTCACACGGCACCCGAACCTGGCACGGTATATTACCTCATGAGGAAGTGGAAGGGGACAATGTATCTCGCTTTGCCAAACTTTATCATGTGGTTCAACTCTTGGGGAAATTTGAGGAATCATCCAGAAGAGTGAAAAGCCTGACAGACTGGAAAGAATTTCTTGTTTCAATCAGTTCTTCCTTTTTCCCGCAAGATAACGAGACTCTGCTGGACCGGCAAAGAATCAATCAGGCCGTTGAGGATTTAAGCAAAGTATACGGAGCTCTTGCACCCCATTCGCAGGTTCCACTTCGGGTGATTGGGTACCATTTGAATAATGTGGTGGAATCGGGAACTCCACAGGGACAATTCCTGACCCGCGGGGTGACCTTCTGTGGTTTACGACCTATGCGCAGTGTCAATGCCCGCATCATATGTATGCTTGGATTGAATGAAAGATCCTTTCCCCGGCAAAACCAGTCGCTGAGTTTTGATCTTTCCGGGGACCGTAGACCTGGTGACCGCTCAGTCCGCGAAGATGACCGTTATTTATTTCTCGAGTCTCTCTGGTGTGCCCGTGATCATTTGTATCTTAGTTATGTTGGACAGTCTATCCGGCAGAATGAAAAAATTCCTCCCTCGGTTGTGATCAATGAACTGCTTGATGCATTGGATAAGGTTTCTGACTTTGAAACCCCGGAAAAGGAAAAACTTCATGCTAGGGATATCTTGGTTAGACATCAATCCCTGCACCCGTTCAGTGCGGAAAATTTTTCCGGCAAAAAACGCTACCGTTCCTTTTCCAGTGATCAATGCACTGCCTCCCGGACTCTGGTTGCCCCATCGAAAAAAGTTTTCCCCTTCGTGTCTTCTCCATTGCCCAAACTCCCGGAATTGAGCAGTGAAATTTCCCTTCTCCAATTTACCCGGTTTTTTGAAAGTCCGGCGAAATACTTTTTGATCAACCGTGTGGGCATGAATTTGTGGGAAGAAAATGCTCCTTCCCCAGAGCATGAACCTATGTCGCTTGGCAGCCTGCAAAGGTATGAAATTAAAAAAAGTTTGCTTGGTATTTACCTGGACCGGGAACCGGATAGAAATTTTTATGCCCTTGAAAAAGCCAGGGGTAGCCTGCCTCCTGGAAGCCTGGGGAAGGTCTGGTTCAATGAGGTGGAGCGGGAGGTTGATCAATTTGTAAGTTTGTGGGGAGTTGCCTTGCGGGGAGATTATGATTCCCCGGTACATTTTGAGGATTCGTTTGCCGGCACCAAGGTATATGGGGAAATCGATTCGGTTCTTATGGGGCGTCAGGTGTTCTACCGTTGCGGGGCCATTCGGCCCAAGGACCGCGTGGTCGCTTGGATCAAACACTTGATTGCGTGCGTCCACGAAACAGGGCCTTTGGAGACCCGGTTTTTGGGAATGGATAAATCAAAAAAGTTTCTGTCCTTTCCACCGGTCAAGCCATCCCAAGCAAGGGAGCTGCTCTGCGGGCTAACGGAAGTTTTTCAGGGTGGAATTGTAAGGCCGGTACCTTTTTTTCCAGCATCCTCCTATGCCTATGAGAAAGAAATTATTAAATCGGGCGATCCTAATAATGAACAGGCTGGTGTGTCGGCAATGACTTTGGCCCGAAAGGAATGGGAATTCTCGGAATATTCCCATGGCGGTCCGAGGGAAGGGCAGTCTGCAGAAAGTATAACTTGTTTCCGGGAAGATCCAATTGGCGATCCGGAATTTGCACGATTGGCCCACAAGGTATTTGGTCCATTGCTTGCATTCCAGCAGGAGCTGAAGGAATGGTGAAACCTCCGGCAAGATTTGATTGTGCCAACGAGCCTCTGGACAATGGGGTACGCTTACTTGAAGCAAGTGCCGGAACTGGCAAGACCTATGCCCTGGCCAGAATCTATCTTCGACTTGTCGCGGAACATGGGTTGGAAGTGTCCAAAATTCTTGTTGTTACCTTCACCCTGGCAGCCACCGAGGAATTACGTGGGCGAATCCGAGAATTATTGGTCGAAGCACTCGCATCCTTGACCGCAGAAAATGCCAAAATTGAAGATGCTACCATCCGGCAGCTCGCCCAATCGAACAAGGACAAGGCTCTTTATATTCGCAGAATCCGTTTGGCCATTACCTGTTTTGATGAGGCGGTTATCCATACTATTCATGGCTTTTGCAGCAGGGTATTGGCGGAAAATTCACTGGAAACCCTGGCTCTTTTCGAGGCGGAACTGGATGAGTCCGCTGATGATCTTATTTCCGAAGCCGTGCTTGAATATTGGCGTCTGATAATGGTGAATACCCATCCCGTGGTGGCGGCTTCGGCAAAGATTGCCAGAATTGGACCGGCTGAACTGATCAAGTTTTACCAAGGCTTGCCTGCTACCCGTTGCTACCGGCTGAATTTTGATCAGGGCGGGAATCCCGCTCTTGTACGGGAAGAAATAATCAGCCAATTTCGCAACCTTGGGGATGCCTGGTCAAATGGGCGTGAGGAGTATGCTCGCTTTGTCGAGGAGTGCGTCAACAAAAGAAACCGGGCCTACACTCAGTTTGACCGGCACGCGGCTATGCTCGATGACTTGTTGAATGAACAATCCATTTCTCCTGCAGGAATCGAAGTCTTGCAGGATGTCCGGTCATCCAAGCTTGCGGTAAGGCAGGAATTTATTGACCGGCCCAAGCCCGGGTTTGCCTTGATGGTGGAAAGTTTTTGCACCGCTCTCGACAGGCTGGGCAATGCGGTGCGAGTCGAATCGGCACGATATTTGCGATCCAGGATTGATCAATGGAAAACCTCTCGCGGAATGCTTTCTTTCAACGACCTGTTGCAACTGACTGCAGATGCGATCTGTCGGGATGCCCCATCCGGGCAGTCCTTACGGCAATCCTTGCGTATCAATTTTGAAGCCGCTCTTATAGATGAGTTTCAGGATACCGATCCCATACAATTCAAAATCTTCCAGGAGTTGTTCGGGTCGAGTGAAAACCACCGCCTTTATTTAATTGGAGATCCTAAGCAATCCATCTATCGGTTTCGAGGTGCCGACTTGGAGGCTTATTTTAATTTTGCTCAGGCAACCGGTGCCCAGACTTATTCCTTGGACAAAAATTTCCGCACGGTCACACCACTGGTTCGTGCGGTCAATTATTTGCTTTGTGCTTCTCCCCAAAGCCCGTTTTTGCACCCCCGACTTCCTTTTTATCCCGTCCATCCCAATGAGGGTGGTGATGCGGACCGTAACAAGTCATTCGAGTATGCTTCGGGTAACCCTCCTCCCCTCGTTGTTCGTGAATTGAGTTTCCCAGGTGAACGACCACCTAATAAACCGGTCGCTCAGTCAGCAATTCGTATCGATATGGCCAACGAAATTCTGGATCTGCTGGAAAATGGCAGGGTGGGGCAACGACAGGTCACGCCCGGTGATATTGCCGT
The DNA here is from genome assembly GCA_038110535.1 of Opitutia bacterium. Lineage (GTDB taxonomy): Bacteria > Verrucomicrobiota > Verrucomicrobiia > Opitutales > Seribacteraceae > Chordibacter. The sequence continues at coordinate 7,401 of JAYNJW010000054.1, forward strand.
GCTGGTAAGATCAAATGCGGAAGCCCGAGAAGTTTGGCAATATTTCGGAACCCGTGGATTGCCCGCAGTGGTATTCTCGGACATGAGCCTTTTTGAAACCGATGAGGCCCGGGAATTATGCTGGGTACTGGAGGGGTTGGCATCTTCTGGGAATGATCGTTCGGTCAGGCGTGCTTTGGCGACCGGTCTTCTGGGGATGTGCGGGTCGGATTTTCAACATTGGGAGGAAAATCCTCAGGCGTGGGAAAGCCAGGTGGTTGAATTTCGCACAATTCGAAAGACCTGGAGTACGAGCGGAGTCTATGTTGCCCTTCAGCAATTGTTCAGGCAGACTGGGGCGATTGCAAAAAACCTGAACCGTCCTGATGGTGAACGCAGGGTGACCAACTTTCTGCACCTTTCGGAAGTGCTTCATCAGGCAACGGCAAATCATCCCATGTCACCTTCTTCCCTGGTCGTTTGGTTGCGGGCCAAAATTGACCAGGTTGACCGAACCAATGAGGAATACCAATTGAGGCTTGAGTCTGAGTCCGAAGCAATCCGCATCTTGACCGTGCACAAATCCAAGGGTCTGGAATATCCGATCACCTTTCTTCCCTTTCTTGGATTTGTTTCTGAAAAGAACAAAGGATTGTTCACCCATCATGATAAAGATGGAAACCTCGTCGTTGGCTTGCGCGAAATTTCTTCACCTAATGAACTGGAGCAGGGATACTTGGAAGAAAGGCAGGAGGATTCCCGGGTGCTCTATGTCGGACTGACTCGTGCATCCTCCCGTTGCTACCTTTACCATATTCCCGAGCCTTCCGACCAGGAAGAGACACCCTCCGCTCAAGGCAGAATTTTCCGGGAGATCAATCAATCAGCTCAAGGTGGAGGAATTTCGGCTTGGTTGGAAAGGTCCGGGTATGAAAAGGAGATTTCCCACACATATATCAGCCTGCATCCAACCGAGAAGGGGGGAGGGATTTGGCAAAAGGAGATTGCGGACATACCTCCCGAATCACTCTGCTTCGAGCATTTTCCTGAAGACCGTAAATTTTCCGCTCGCGGAATAGTTGAATCATTCAGCAGTCTTACCAGTCAGGTAGATTTTGAAGGGTCTGATTTGGACGGAATTTCCCCCTTCTTGGAGCAGGAAGTTTTGCTTCCATCGAAAAGGGATCGAATTTTCGAATTCCCCGCAGGTGCAAAAGCGGGAAATTTTATCCATGATGTGTTCGAAAATCTCTGCTTTGACGATCCCACTGAGTGGGAAAGTATTATCCGTACAAAATTAAGCTCCCACCAGTTTGATCACAGCCAATGGACCGGTACGATTTTGGCGATGATCGAACGGGTGATGCAGGTGGAACTTTTTACCGGTTTTTCTCTCGCTTCCCTTGCGGCATCCGACCGCATGGAGGAGATGGAATTTGTCTTTCCCTCGATCACACGGGAACTGGGTAATTTAAAGAACTCTCTACCGGAAGATTCAAAACTAAAGCAATATTTGTCTCGCTTTCATGGATCTGAATGGGAAGGTGTCGTCACGGATGGATACATCACCGGGTTGGTTGACTTGGTATTCCGAGCCGAGGGTCGCTATTTCATCCTTGATTGGAAATCCAATGTCCTGAACGGACGAGCGGATGGCTTTGGTCAGTCTGCAATTGAGCTGGAGATGTTCGACCATCACTATATTTTACAGTATCATCTTTATGTATTGGCGGTTCACCGTTTTCTGTGCTCAAGAATACCGGATTATTCTTATGAAAATCAGTTTGGAGGAGTTTATTACCTTTTTACCCGTGGGGTTCAACCATCCACCCAAAATGGAATTTTTCATGATCGTCCATCTCTTGCCGTGATCAAAAAGTTGGAGGAAGTGTTGTGTCCCTTGCCGAGAAAATGAATTGGCTGAAAGAAGACAATCCAAGTGCCCATATCCTAACCTTAGGGCGTGCTATTTCCTCCTTTTTTGAATCGAGGGAAAGTGCGGATCATGTGAAGACGATCGGGTTGTTGTGCGAGCGCTTGACTCATGCCCTTGAAAATGGCCTCACCCATTTGCTTGCCCACGAGTATGAGGACATCTGTGCTAACCCCTTGGTTTATTCAGCCATTGGCGAGCCATCAGAAGACCTTCCTATGGTTTGTACCTTCTCTGGAAATCTCTACTTCAGGAGATATTATGAATATGAGCAGGAGATTTCCGATGCCCTTAGCTTGAGGGCATCGCATCCTTCCCGGGTTTGTTCCACAAGTGATCTCGAATTCTTTACTCAGCACATTGCTCCGCGGCTTGATCCTTTTCAATCCCTTGCGGTTGGGGTGGGAATGCAAAAAAACCTGCTTTTACTGACCGGCGGTCCGGGTAGCGGAAAGACCTATACCCTTGCTCATTTGCTTGCCTGTATGTTTGTGCAATCTCCTGGCATATCGGTTGCACTCACTGCCCCGACCGGCAAGTCCGCCCATCGGATGCGGCAATCCATTTTCGAAATAATTGCATCGTCTCAACTACCCGAAGAACTCCGAGAAAAATTAAAAGTTTGTGCCCGGGCAAGCACGCTTCATCGCTTGCTTGGTTCGGTTCATGGATCAGTTTATTTTAAACATAATTCAACCAATCCTCTTCCATTCGATCTGGTCATCGTGGACGAGGCATCGATGGTCGACCTTCCTCTTATGGCCAAGCTTTGTTCGGCCCTGGGTAAGGATACGCTACTCATACTGGTTGGAGATGCCGATCAATTATCCCCGGTTCAGGGGGGTGCAGTTTTTAACTCTCTTGTTCGTTATGGTTCTCCCAATCGTTTTTCCCCGGTTCAGAAATCTTTTCTTTCCCACTTCTCCAAGGTTGGTGAGTTTGACGACAGCAATAATCCCTTGCATGGTTGTATGGTTTCCCTCGCACATGTTCATCGAAGATCCAAGGATTCGGAAACCGGAGGGATTGGGGCTCTTTGTGATGCCATCAGGGAGGGTCGCTCGGAAGATGTATTAAAAATTGCGGGATCGTCGGATCAGTCGGTCCGCCTGATTGAATCACTTGAGGATATCTCCATTAATGAAATTCTCAGAAAAGGGTACCATAAATTGGTTCATTCAGAAACCCCTGAGGGTGCGATTGGAGCACTGGGCAGATTTCGGATTCTTTGTGCACATAACCAGGGAAGATATGGAGTGGATGGATGGAATGAACGGGTAGGGAAACTTTTTCCTCAGTCGGGTGAATATGCCCTGCCTCTGATCATAAACAGTAATGATTATTCCCTTGGTTTGTTCAATGGGGATGATGGTGTGTTGGTTGCCAATGATCTGCACTATCTTTGCGAGGATGGAATTCGGCAAGTTTCGCAGGCCCGTTTGCCAAGACATACCATTGGATACGCCTCTTCTATTCATCGAAGCCAGGGTAGCGAGTTTGACCGTGTGCTTATCGTGCTTCCCCCTGCAGATGCCCGTCTCCTCACCCGTGAACTTCTTTATGTCGCGGTGAGTCGGGCCAAGTCAGAGGTAGTTTTAGTCGGCGATCCAAACTCTTTGGTATCGGCAGTTAACTGCCCAGAAAAGTCAAGGTGCGGGGTGATCAACCTGTTAGATTGAATTGCTAGGTCACTCTTTTTTCTGCTCTGAAATCTCCCTGAATTTTAGATCGCTGAAAAATTATAAATTTTTGGGATTGCTTCTTTATAAAATAAATTCATTGGGAGAAGGTAATTTTATAAATCCATTAAAAATATATGATCATCCCTTGGGTGCGAATTGTTTGGATATCTGACCAGAAAGGCTACGGCTTGGTAGCCACACGCCCCATTCCCAAAGGCACAATTACTTTCGTGCAGGACGGATTGGATAT
>JAYNJW010000055.1:0-4654 GCA_038110535.1 Opitutia bacterium
GTAGAGCGCTGCGTTCGGGACGCAGAGGTCGCTGGTTCGAATCCAGTCGACCCGACCATTCGAAATTCCTCAGCCTTGCTCGCCGAACTTGAAGATTTTGCAAACGCTCTTCGCCGAATTCATTTCCCGGGTGATTCTAATGATCCAAATCGGTTTGTATTCGAAAATTCCCTCCATGAGGAAAGTTTTCCAGCACCAGTCGGGAGAATCACTAAGAAGATAAAAACTTACTCTTTCGCGCCGATAGACGTGTAGATGCATGCTCTTAAGTTGAAATCCCAAAGGATGGACCCAATATCATGCGAAATAAACCAAAACCCAGGTTCCGGTAGTTGCGATGGAGGTAATGAAGAGTAGAGAAAGGACGTGCTTGTACATGACTTGAAGATAATTAATAAATACACAAATGCACTAAATGCGTTTTTAGTCAAAATAAATTCTTATTTTTTAACATGCGCGTCTCGAGACGAAACTTCAGCCAAATGGAGGAGAGCTTTGGCGAGGCTTATGACCGGCTCCTTCTGCTTTGCCTTGATTGCAAAAACAACCGTAAGACCGTTCAGAGCAAAAAGGTGGAGGCTAACCCAAGAAAGGCGAAAAATCCCACTACGTCCGTGATGGTGGTTACGAAAACCCCTGAGGCAATCGCCGGGTCGACTTTGATCTTATCCAGTAAGAGAGGCAAAGCCACTCCAGCCAAACCCGCCACGACCAGGTTGATGATCATCGCCCCTGCAATGATAAGTCCGAGCATGCTGGAGTTGTTTAAATGACCAAACCAAAGAATCGTTATAACTCCGGCCAGCACGGCGAAGAGACACCCATTCAAAAAACCCACCACCAACTCCTTTCGAAAGGTTCTCAGGGTATTGTAGGGGGTCAGTTCCTTGGTTGCCAGCGCTCTCACTGTGATCGTGAGGGTTTGAGTGCCCGCGTTCCCACCCATCGATGCGACGATTGGCATCAGGACGGCCAAGGCGACCATTTCCTCCAAGGTCGCGTCGAACATGCCTATGACCAATGAAGCCAAAATCGCGGTACCCAAATTGACCAACAGCCAGGTAAATCGTTTGGCAGAGGCTTGAAAAACCCCATCGTCGACCGTTTCCTCTCCCACTCCGCCCAAGCGGAGAACGTCTTCTTCAAACTCCTCGCGGGCAACTTCCATCACGTCGTCGACGGTAATCATGCCGATCAATCGATCGTCCGCGTCCACCACGCCAGCGGTGGTCAAGTCGTACTTTTCAAAAAGCAAGGCCACTTCCTCCTGCATCATGTCTGCGGGCACAAAGACTTGAGTCTCATCGCAAATTTGCCTCATGAGAGTCGGTCTGGGAGAACGGAGAATTCGGGAAAGGGAAATAACGCCGATGGCTTTGGCATTTTCGTCGACTACGAAAACGTCAAGGAATTCATCGGGCAGATCCTTCTCGTCCCGCAAATAGTCTATGGTTTGCCCCACCGTCCAATTGACGCCGACGGAAACGAAATCCGTCTGCATACGACGACCGGCGGAATCCTCCGGATATGCGAGGCCAACTTCAATGTCTCCTCTCTCCTCTTTCGGAACCTTACTGAGAATTTCCTCCCGTTCGAGTTCATTCATGTCTTCCAAGACCTGGACGGCCTCGTCGGAATCCATCTCCGATATCACCTCCGCCACTTGCCGGGCGGATAGCGAATCGGTAACTTCCTTGCGCAAATGATCCTCGAGTTCGAAAAGTAGGTCCGGATCCAGTTCAACCTTCACCAAATCAAGAAGTCTCTTGCGCAGATTCCCTGAAATCAGACCAAAGGCATCGGCCAGATCCGAATGATGAAAGCCTTCGAGGTGCTCGGACAGGGCTTCGTCGCTGCCCTCTTCGAGCAAACGCACCAGTTCGTCGAATTGATTCGAGATTTCCTCCGAACTCTCGGGATCAATGCGATGAATCAGGTCTTGATTGTCCTTGGTGGCTTGCATGGGAAGAAAAATTACACGATCAAGGAACCTAAGCTCCGGAGGATCTTTATTCTAATGTCACAGTTGCCCGGCCTGCGCAATCGAAAAGGCCTCTCCCCTGGTCTAGAAAACGGACCGGAGCGCTTCCCTTATCATCCGTTCGTGCGCCATCGCCCGGATTTTAAGGTCAAACTCGGAAGGAGTTTCCAAGGTGAAGCTCAAATCCGTATGCTTTCGGCTCAGAAGGAGAGCTTCTGGCAAGCGATCCGGCTCAAAGTTTCGCGGCCTTGGCCTTATGATGCCGTTTATCGCCTTTCTGCCATCGATCAAAGCTCGGGTATCCCTGGGAATCAATTCCTCAACGCCACGTAAGATCCTTTCCCCGATTTCCAGCGGTCCCCCTGGTCGCGAGAGCTCATAGAGATAAGCCCCGCCAGCTTCGTAATCCTCATGCAAATTGATTGAAGCCCGAAAGCGCATGCCCCCGATTCTAAGCTGAATCGCCGTAGTCAACGAATTAAGACTCCCTCCCCATAATCGGTTGAGGTCATGCCCCTCTTTGGAAAGACGGGAGTTTTGGGCAAAGCCCCAGGGATTCAGGCAGGGAAAGATCAGTAGGGGCAATTTGCGGATCCTTCTTACCTCTGCCTCGGCCCACCTGGTCAGTCCCTCTACTCCAGCAACCTCATCTCCGTGAATGCCGGCGGAAAGGTAGATTCCGCCCTCATCGGGAAAAGCCGGTGACCGGATTTCATGGACGAAACTACCGTCGACTTTCAAAACCGTAGACATTTTCAATCCAGAGGCCCTACAAATTTCACGCCATCTTTTCAAAAGATACCGATAGGAATGAGCCCTTTCATATCGAGTCTCGAATTTCATCCCCTCAGCATTTACGATTGCATGGGTTAGGCAACGGAAATTGACGCTCGAAAAGCAGGCAAACCTTCACCTACGCAAAGCCGCTCTCAGGTTTCCAGGCCTAATTGAGGGATTCCCCCGCCCTTTTCTTCTCATTTGACCAATGTTTCCCCAAACGCTTAGATGAAAGCAGTGAGAATGAAAAGTTTCGCCTTTGCCTTAGTGGGATCCATGGGTCTGTTTGCCCAAGACCTTCCCGACCAGAAATCATGGGCCCACCCCGACGACGCCGAAGTCTTGGGAGAACATTTGCTTGGCATGAACTACCTGCGGGGAATCGGAGTCACCCGCGACTACGAGCGAGCTTTCCGGTTGTTTGGCAAGGCTGCGGGAAAGGGCCATGCCGAATCCCAATATCAATTGGGACGCCTTTATGAATCCGGAGCAGGTGGAAACAAGGACCTCAGTTTAGCCGCCAAATGGTATACGGAGGCATCCAAGCAAGGCGTCACTCCAGCTCAATTCAAGCTTGGTCGCCTGTACCATAACGGGGAAGGATTAAGCCCTGATTTTGAAAAGGCCGCTCATTGGTATCAGTTGGCGGCGGAAAAGGGACACGCAATGGCTCAAAACAATCTCGGCATGCTTTTTCACAGCGGAAAGGGAGTCGCCGTGGATTACTTGAAAGCGATCAAATGGTATAACCTCGCCGCCCGGCAAGGAATAGCCGAGGCTCAAAACAACATTGCCATCATGTTTGCCTTTGGCAAAGGCGTGAAGCAGGACTACGTACAGGCATACGCCTGGGTAGTCGTCGCCAAATCCAATGGAGTGAGCAATGAGACTTTCTTGGAATTCCTTAAATCCAAGATTCCCCCAGATCAAAAATCGGCCGCCCAACTTTTGGCCGGAAAGCTTATTGCGGGCCGTCAAAAATGATACGGACCTTCACTCTCCGCCATCCACCTTCGCCGGAGTCTTGCACACCATTGGGTAGAGGATGGAGGCGCGGGCGAGAATCGAACTCGCGAATAGAGGATTTGCAGTCCCCTAAATATTTGTATCCAAATGTTCCGTAATGCGCTGAAAAATAAAGATTTAACTTGATAAATAAAGGGTTTGGCGCTCCTTTGTAAGAATACTTGAGAACACTTAAGATCTCGAAAAGTGTCCAAAAAAGTGTCCAAAAATAATTTAGATAGGAGTGTTGATGAAATTTACAAAAGACAGTTTGAGATACTGGGAGAACCAGATTTTTAAAAATAAATATAAATATAAGGGTAAGGTTCGAAATTCTGGTACTTATTGTTCCAAGATCATGCACGAAGGTAAGAGGGTTACCTTTAACCTAAAGACTGGCAACAAGGCCCAGGCCGCAGTTCTTGCAAAAGAGATATATTTGCACCTCCAGCTCAACGGATATGAGGAAACCGTCAAAAAATACAAATCCAACGGAGAAAAGAAGAATGAGTCTCCAACTGTTGGGGCCTTTCTTAAGGAGATAAGAGATAAAGCTAATTTACGGGCAGAGACCTTATACACTTACGAAAAGAAGTTTAGGAGGCTTGTCGCAGAAGCTTGCGGTGTGAAAATATCCGGTCCTCGTGTTGGATCTGGAAATCGGGCAATTAAAGAAAAAGTACATAAGGTCAAACTTTCTGATCTAACCCCAACTAAGGTAGCTGCTTGGAAGAAAAAGTTTATTTCAGGAGCAGTCGACCAGGAAGAGAAGTTAAGAAAAATAAATACAGTAAATTCGATAATTCGTAACTCCAGGAGCTTGTTTACGGCTAAAAACCTTATCTTTGTTGCTTCAGAGTTCAATGGAAGTGCTTCAATGAAGGATCAAGC
>JAYNJW010000055.1:4664-10990 GCA_038110535.1 Opitutia bacterium
AAAACTAAAGGGCAACTTAGTTATTCCTCACGATCCTTTTGAAGACATAATTTTGGATACATTACCCATTAGAAAGTATGATTCAGAAAAACAGGGCATCAATCTTGCGAAAATTTTCAAAGCAGCCCGGGATGAATTAAAAGAACAACTTCCAGAACTGTATAAGGTTTTTCTATTATCATCCTGTGCAGGACTAAGGAGAAGTGAAATTGATTGGTTGCGCTGGGAGAATATTGATTTTGAGCAGTCTAAGTTAAGCATTCAAGTTTCCGAGGAGTACCAACTGAAAACAAATACTTCAGCTGGTTATGTAAATATTGATGATCATCTAGTGAAGGAGTTAAAAACCCTTAAAGACCTTTCCATGAGTAAATTTGTCGTGATGACGAATGAAATAGGAGTAGTCAGTAGAAAGCCTGGCTCTTACCGTTGTGGGTATTTGTTTAAGCAACTTTGTACCTGGTTACGTGGACAGGGAGTGAAAGCCCAGAAACCAATTCACTCATTACGACAAGAAGCTATTTCACGGATAAACGAAGTATATGGCATTCATGCAGCTAGTTCTTTTGCACGGCATTCTGATATCCGAATTACTAGTCAGGTTTATGTCGAAAATAGGAAGAAAACCGTAATTGATACTTCGGAGTTCTTGAGTGATTCAGATGATGAGGATTCCATTAAGGACGGAACCAACAACTAAGCACACATTAGTTGGTATTGAATTCATTAGGGAGCAATAGTGAGAGGCTCAGACTACTCCCTCCCTTTGGAAATCTTGGTCTGTTCCATATGCTTCTACTAGTTGTAAATAATCGGGATGTGTCGGCCCCATCGCTTTATTCTCTGATGAGCTTGGAATAATGGTGACCATAGAGTCTTCAGTAATAGGCTCCTCAACGGCAACTAGAGTGCCAGTGAACACTTCATCATTTACATTTTTAACAGATACGAGCTTGTAATTAAGCTTCCTTGGGTCGACGAATTTCCAATTCCCATTCTGGTCTAGATCCAACATTTGCTTTCGCTCGTCAGTATACTGACAGCCATGATCTTTGATTAAAGTTACAAAAGTCGGAGGCCCTAAAGATAAATAACTATCTCCAGGTTCCTCATTAAGAATATGAAACCATGAATTTTCCCTTGCTGGATGTCCTCGGATTACAAGCGTACCTGTAAATTCCTTCTTGTAGATCTTGGAGTAAACAGTGACCCTATGGTGATTTAATTTTCTTGGGTCGACTTTTTTCTCGGTCATTGAATGGATGATTCGCTTTTGATGATTTCGTGTTCTAGTACAAATTTTCTTACTCTGCTTTGATTGTCAAATTCATGAACGTGAAGTTAAATTGTGAATATTTTGGTAGTAAATTTAACTGACAAAATGACAAAAAACCTTGAGGCCGAAGCTCAGAGTATCAAAGTTTTTTGAATGGGTAAAAAAGATGAGAGGTATGAGTTAATTGGTTATTCTTTGCTCGAGCATTATGAAAAGCACGGACTAGTATTTCTAAAAAAACAAATTGAGACAGGGATGGCACCGAAGTTTAAGGCACTAACAAACGAATCAAGGCAATTAGTTCAGCAGTACAAACAAGAAGGCAAAATAATTGAAGATCTTAATCTTGAGAAAGAGGAGATTAATCTTAATGCAGATCATTTTCATGCCTTAGTTGCTTTTTCATTTAATTCAACTTCTCGATACATGAGTGACAATCGTCTTACTAAATGCGGTCTTAGCTATTTGGGTTGCGTGCAAGAGGCAATGTTCATGTATCAAGATTTTTGCCTTAGTTTGTGGCGAAATTTAAGAAAGTTAAAAAAAATTTTTGATCCAAGTAAATTTTACGAGAATACAAATCTTGGTGTTAATGATCTTGTTAGATTTCATTTACTTACGACTAGATCAAGTGGGATGCTTGATAATGATTTAGCAATAGAAATTAACAAGCAATACGATCACCTCAAAATTTCACCTTTAAAAACGAAGAGAGTTTCAAATATCAGATACGCTCTATTTCAAGAAAGAGCTGAATGGATTTCATTAAGAAATGAATTGGCTAAAGATAATTATTGCCGACCTGTACCCATTGATTTGAGTAAGGATTAGATTTTATCTAGGTCTTGTTTTTTTTAAAAAAAACAAGACCGTGTTTTGATAGAAATTTTTCAAGAAGACTTGAATATTCAGGTCTATGAAAAAAAATAATTTTATTCATTTTACGAGAACTGGGCTTGTTTCTCGCAAGGAAGTAGCCGAGCTAGCTGGGGTACATCCGGGGACTGTAAAGAGATGGGAACGCCGCGATAGGGTTTTAACACCTATTCGTATTAACAGCAGGGTAGTACGCTATAACAAAGCGGAAGTTGAGAAATTGTTAGGAGGCTCAGATGATCACAGTTAAGGACGCTAAGAAGATAATGAATATATTTTCCGTTTGGGAGATCTTAAATCTGCCAGGTTCACCAGGTAAGTCATGCAAGGCTCCTCATCGTGAAGACAGGAGTCCATCTTTTTCCATTTATGATAATGGTAATCGGTTTAAGGACTTTGGTACTGGAGAAAATGGAGATGTAGTAGTTTTTATTTCATTGGTTTTGGGTATCTCAGAATCGGAAGCCTGTAAGGAGTTGATAAGGTTAGCCGGTGGAGGAAATATTCCATCCTTATCTAAAGTAGGTAACCCTTCAGAAAAGAAGGCCGAAGAGGAACAACGGGACTTCTATGAGTACTTACGCTTAGGATCCCAATATGAACTCTATCAGTTAGCTGAATTAAGAGGCATAGGGTATCAGGGAATCAGATTGGCTCAGAAGCGTGGACATTTGAGGTTTCTCTCCAATAAAGCAGGTACTATTTGGTCATTAGCAGACCTAGAAGGGACTTTTCGGCAAGATCGTTTGTTGTCAGGTAATCCTATAAGGCTCAAAGATGGAAAGAGAGTTAAAGCAAGGACACTAGGCAAATTAAGGTATCCTCTGGGCCTTAATGAAATAGAACCCTATGAATGCGTACTTTTGGTAGAAGGTGGTCCTGACTTCCTGGCAGCTAATTTTCTAATTAGCCAAACATCTCACGCCCAACTTTTCGGAGTAATCGCAATGTTAGGAGCTCATCAGGAGTTTAATCCTGATCACGCAGGAGAGCTAAGGGGAAAGAGAGTTCGCATCTTTCCTCATATGGATGAGGCGGGTATGAACGGGGTGCAGAACTGGTTTTCTGTGCTTAAGTCGGTTGGGGTGGAAGTGGACATCTATGATTTCGACAAAACAACGACAAAGGATGGAAAGCTGGTCACAGATTTAAACGATCTGCTTCGTGTAAATTTGGAAGACTGGGATAACGATCCGCTGATCACAAACCCTCTTCGTGGACTTTACGGAAAGGAGTAGTATATCATGGCAGAGCTAGCTAAAAATGTAAGCGATCACTCCTTAAATAAAGGTAAGACTGTTTCGCCGGAACTTGATGAAATAGAATTCCCTAAATCATCTTTTAAAGGCATACTAAAAGAATTCTCAGAGGCTGTTGCAGAAGTAAATAATGTTGATCCTGCTATGTGCTTGATGAGTGGTTTGGCTGCAATTTCAGGTGCAGTAGGTAAGAGTTATAAGGCAAATAATGGCTCCAATCATGATGGGGGAACTTATCTTAACCTCTATATCTTGATTTCTGCTACTTCATCATGTGGCAAAGGAGTGATAATGGGAAATATGCTAAAGCCGCTACACGATTTTGAAAAAGCTATTCAGGACGAGTTTCAGAGTAAGGTTCCAGCACTTAAGGCAAAACTTGCAATGCTTCTGAAAGAGAAGCAAAAGATCTTAAGTCCTAAGGGGGCCATTTCAAATTCATCGCAAGATGAATTGATAGATATTCAGAGGCAAATTGATGAAATTTCCTCTGATGACAAGAATCCACACGGGCCGAAACCTTTCTTTATTGATAATGCGTCACCAGAAGCCATGGGCGTAGCTCTTCAAGAAGCGGACGGAGTCCTATTTAGTGCCAGTTCGGAGGCAGGGGATATTTTCGCCAATATGCAGGGTAAATATAGTAAACAAGGGAATGATTTTACATTGATGCTAAAAGGATTTTCAGGAGACCCAACAGAATTCAGAAGAGTTGGAAGAGCCAATGTCAAAGTTCAAGAGCCATGCTTATCTTCGTTATGGATGGCTCAACCTTCTGTGGTTGCGAAACTGATTTGTGACAAAGAAGCATCCTCGCAAGGTTTGACTGCAAGAATCCTGTATTTTGAAGGGGAGATGATTCTTGAGCCAGAGACAATAGATGAAATTTCTATAGATCCCATTATTAAGGAATCTTGGAATGTGAAGATTCAAGAGATTCTATCAATAAGGAAAGACCTACAGCATGCGCACGAGATGAGGTTCACTTATGACGCACGAAAATGCCTCCTGGAGTTTCACAACAAAAGGAGAAGGGAGACCTATGGCGATCTTAGTGTTTACAGGAATGAACTTGGGAAATCACGCGAGATTGCCATGCGGTTAGCAGGTCTTTTAGCCATTGTTGAATCACAGGATTCTAAGCCTAAAGAAATTAATGAGGATCAAGCAAGGAGGGCTATTGAGATTGTTAAGTTCTGTCAGCAAAAACTAATGAATGAAATTAAAACAGGACGAATATTTGCTCTTCGAGAGTTTAAGGATCAGTTGTTGAAAGTACTACAAGTTAAGGAAAATCGGCAAGAAACGATGAGGGAGCTAGGTCGTAGTGGCTACAGGAAAGAAGACCTCGAGGAGATAGTGGGAACCTACAATGAAATCTTTGAAATTATAGTTAGCAAAGGATCTCGGGGTAGGTCATCTAGAATAATGAGACTACGCCAGCCTACGACTGAATGAAGGTTTTTGTCATTTTGTCATTAATATTAAAAAGGATTTTTAATAATATATATTTTTTTTGATTTATCTTTCTCCGAGCAAACCCTTTAGGATTTAAGGATATCCCTTTTTTAGGTCTCTATAGAAATAAAGACCCAGTCAGGTTTAGGCAGTTAGGGCCAAACAAGATTTAAGCAGGACTTTCATTATGAAGATCCAGAGGAAATAATTTGTGAATGAATATGACCTCCCTGTGGAGTTGGGTATTCAATGCTATTAATTTTATAAATTTAAAATTGGAATTCGCCTAGGTGTTAAGCGTATCAGATTGCTGATTTATAAGGCAAAAGTGTTATTTTTGTATTTTTAAAATTTCTTGCTTATTTCCCACAACTACAACTCTCAAAGTTAAAGCTTGGGTTATTCAATTCGATCCAACAATTATAGGTACATTACTTGGAGAAATAGTTTTCAAAGTTGTCTCGGATGTAACGATTGATTGGGTCTTTTGGATTGAGACTAATTGCTTTGTTGATTGCTTCTGAAGCTTCTTTTCTATGTCCATTTTGAATTAGACTCATCGCCAAGTTACCCCACGCACCGTGATCTTTGGGTGCCAGTTCAACAGTTTTTCTGGAGAAACGAAGTGCTTCCTTATCTAATTTGAGTTCGCCAAGACATAAGACAATTTCTTTCAGTGTATTAACTTCATTTGGGTTTAAATCATTAGCTTTTTTGAAGCTTTTTAATGCATCATCGAATTGCTGAAGAACTCTCAAAGTTAAACCAACTGTATAATGAGCCATCCAAAAGCCTTCTCCTTCTTTTTCTGCTATGTCTTGGGCAATTTCAGAAAGCTCTACCAATCTTTCAAAAATTGGCATACAAGAATCTTCGTCTCCTAAAGCAATCAGAGGCTCTGATTTGGCATGTAGTTCAAGTGTTTCACCGCATAACTTCTCTAGGTGTCTTTTCAATGTGTTTTTAGCTTTGCTATCTAAATTGGTTCAGACAACGAACACTTCCTTGCTCGTGGTCATCAATTAGATGTTTTATGATTTCAGGTATGTGATCTCGAAAGATTTGCAGCGTCTTTCCTCTTGCTTGTTGTTAGCTAGGGAGAAGGTGCCCATTTCATATCTTTGAAAGATGTCCAATCCTCGATCCATGGAAATTTTCCAACCTGTATCGGTAGTAATGCTTCTGGCATGAAGAGTATCGGATTTGTCGTATTCGTAGTTGAATGTGATCCGTGACCCAATAAAGGTATCCTGGATCTTTCTTAAGCTCTCGTCCTGTTCGACGCATTTCTCAGCATCCGATTTCGTAATTAGATTAACTTCGGTATGTTCGCCTTCAGGAGTGATCGAGTGAATGAGCTCAAGAAGCTCCATCATATTCTTTATTTGAAAATATAACCTGATGTAGGCGTCATTAACGGTAATTTTTCTCGCACCTTCAAGGTAGGGCCCAAATAA
>JAYNJW010000056.1:0-4808 GCA_038110535.1 Opitutia bacterium
ACAGTGGTTTCCTAAACCGTAGATCGAGGTTCGATTCCTCGTGGGGACGCCAGTTCTGAGTAGTTAAGATATTTCTATTTATATTTCGAGGTTTGCAAAAATTGAGCCCGTTATATGCTAAAGAATTGATTTAATTGATAGGATGGAAAATTGGATAAGTATTATTTTGGCGGTGCTCCCCCCTTTCTTATTACTTTTTATTGGTTGTGTTGCCAGGAGGATGGATTGGTTGGGGCGGGAAGCAGATCGTACATTATCCCGCTTCATTATCTGCGTATTGTATCCATGCTTTATCATTTATCATGTTTTGGGTTCAGATTCTCCCATTGGTGCAGATGAGGCATGGATCGCGGGAACCTTTGGTTTTTTTGCCATTTCGATTGGCTTTATAATTGCAAGACTGGTCGCTCCGGTCCTTAAAATTACTAAGGTTGAAAGGCCCGCCTTTTGTTTTTGCTCAGGAATTTTTAATTATGGATTTTTTGCTATACCTGTGGCCTCGCTTTTTTTTGGAAACGATTTGGTGGTTAAGATCATTCTTTTTAATCTCGGGGTGGAGGTGGCAATCTGGACGGTTGGGATCTTGTTACTTACATCTTCAAGATTGGAAATTCGTAAGATTTTCAACCCTCCGGCAATATCCGTACTTCTCGCATTAATCTTACAGGCGTTGGGTGGAAAGGAGCTGTTTCCCAAGTTTGGATGGGAGGTTCTATCAATGATTGGAAATTGTTCAATCCCCATGGCATTGATGATTATTGGTGCCAGTTTTTACGATTTATTAAAAGGATACCGGCCTTCACCTGCTTTTCGTGTGGAACTGGGAGCAGTTATCACCCGGGCAATCATTGTTCCAGCAATCTTTTTACTTTATGCAAATTATGGCTGGATACCCACTGAAGTATCTTGGATGTCTAAAGTTTTACTGGTTCAAGCAGCTATGCCAGCAGGAGTTTTTGCCTTGGTGGTCGTGAAAAATTATGAGCAAGACTCACAAACGGGTTTAAGAGCTATTATGGCTACCATGGTGGTTAGCTTTATTTCCTTACCCACTTGGATTTGGATTGGTACAAATTTTTGAGCAATTAAAAATAAGTGCTCTAAAGTTATGAACAACTAAGAGGAGGGGGCATCTTCATACCTTGCCTTAGCGTCCAGAGTCTCGAAAATATTAGAGATTTTCTTACGAAGTTTATTGTATTCCTCTGCATAAATTAGGGAGACCAGGTAATGCTTAAATTCCTTACGATCGCGGATGATTTTGAGATCAAGCTCTTCCATTTCCTGAGCAAATTTAATATGCATCTTATCGATTTCACCATCAAACTGTTTGAATTGCCGGTCAATGTGTTGTTTCGCTTTAGAAATTGCACCAAGGAGTTGTTGACTATTTCGACAGTCTCGGCTGGTGAAATCGTGAAAAGAAATAATTCCAGATGCCAAAGCGGCAGCAAAAGCAGTAACTTCTAATTCATTCTTGTTGCTCTCTTTAACAGCCCAGCCCTCAATGGCTTTGAGCAAACGACTTGTGCAGGCACGAGCTTCCTCGGAGTCAGAAATTTGAACATCATCGTCATCAGACATATTACAAATTAAAATAGCAGGGGTTAGTGAAAAAATACAGAAATTTTAGGATTAATTGTTTTAGTGTATTAAATTTACGATTTGTGCAAGCTTTTGATGTAATGATCTAAATCTTTTCGGATGGAACCACTCAAAAGAAGTAGCCCGAGAATATTGGGGAATGCCATGCCAAGAATCATCAGATCGGAAAAATCAAGAATATTGGTAGCCGTTATGATGGAACCAAGAAAAGTAAAGAAGAGAAATAAAAATTTATAGGCCAGAGAAGAACCATCTCCAAAAAGATAAACCCAACATCTTTCTCCATAATAAGACCAAGAAATCATAGTGGAAAATGCAAAAAGAAAAACAGCAACGGCTAGAATATAGGGAAACCAAGGTATTACTCCACCCATTGCAGCAGAGGTCAGTGCACCTCCCTGGTTTTTCTCAATCAGAACAGCATTGGCCGGGTCCAGATATGCACCTGTTATAATAATAACCAATGCTGTCATGGTGCAAACCACAATGGTATCAATAAAGGGCTCAAGTAGTGCGACGACCCCTTCTTCGATCGGATCTTTCACCTTTGCTGCCGAGTGGGCAATGGCAGCAGAGCCAATTCCTGCCTCATTTGAAAATACCGCTCTTTTGACTCCAATGATTAAAACACCCAAAAATCCCCCAAACGCAGCATCCGGGGAGAATGCTTGTTGGAAAATTAAAAGAAACGCATCCGGGATTTCACTCAGGTGAGTCCCGAGAATAAACAGGCAGGCAATTAGATATACGCCACACATGATTGGTACAATAAATGAAGCGACCCGGGCAATGCTCTTGATCCCTCCAAGAATGACCAAGCCGACCAAAAAGGACATGAGCAATCCATATCCCCAAGAATATTCGGCAAGAAGTGGAATAACGGTTTTGATCATATCTAGTGATTGTACCACCTGAAATGAATTTCCCCCGCCTAGGGACCCTCCAATGCAAAGCAAACAAAATAATCCAGCAAGTAAGCCTCCAAAATGTTTGAGATTTCTCTCTGCTAAACCTTCTGACAAGTAGTGCATGGCACCGCCCATGATTCTACCATCCTGGCGCACTTTTCGGTATTTCTGTCCAAGGGCACACTCCGTAAATTTGGAAGACATACCCAGAAAACCAACCAATATCATCCAAAAAGTTGCCCCTGGTCCACCAGTGCCAATGGCAATGGCAACCCCCGCAATATTTCCTAAACCAACCGTCGCGGAAAGTGCAGTAGTGAGCGCCTGAAAGTGGGTGACTTCTCCGACCTGGTTGGGGTCATCATGTTTTCCACGAATCAATTCGATTGCATGTTTGAACAGACGCACATTTACGAAGCGCATACGAATAGTAAAAAAGAGGGCACCGCCCAATAACCATGCAACCACAAGGGGCATATCTATGCCGGGAATGGGCCAAAATAAAAGGGCAGCAAGCGGACCGACTATATATTCACCAAAAAAGAGATCCAATCTTTGTTCCCAATGAATCTCACGAGTTTCATTTGCCCCATAAGCAAAGATTGGGAAGATAAAAAGAATGCTGTGCAGAAAATACTTCATTTTCAAAATCATACAATTATACGAACAACAGATTGAGAATTCACTTCCCCTAGGGCAAGGGTTAAGCTAGCAAATGTATTACTGTGGCAAAGACGATAACATTATACATGGCTCGCGAGTGGATAACCTGGTTTCTGGGTTGTCTGTTATTTTTGCTTGGTACCACATTTCTATTTTCCACGGTCGAAGACATTAGCCAAGTATTTCCACGCGGCTTTAATTATTGGTTAGAGGACATTTGGTTGTGGTTGCTCTCTTATTTACCTTGGTTGCTCCCAATCTGCTGCTTGGGTGCCAGTCTGTTTTCCCTTTCTTTTGCACGGAAAAGAGGGGAATGGACTGCGATGTTGGCCAATGGTATTTCTCCTTGGCAATGTTTTTTCTTGATTGTCCTGATTGGACTTGGGATTGGATGGACCAGTGATTATTTGATGAATAGTTCAGGCAATCGGAAGAAGGGGCAAGATCATGGCAATTTGAGTAGTCTCAAGATGCAAATCGGATCTGATCGGCTATGGTATTTCCGAACTTTTGATCCATCCACATTTTCCGGGAATGATCTGCAATTATTTAGCTATGGAAAAGACGGAGAAGATGTTTTAAGGATTCGTGCAGCCCGAGCAGATTGGGATCCCCAGAAGGGATGGACTTTTTATCAAGGCAGATTTCTTGGATTCTATTCTTCCCTCGGACTGCCTGTGATCGATCAAAATGAGACTTCTTTGGCTTGGGAAAAAAGTACGAACTCGGAAGGTTCCGATAATCTCTACCAGACAAAAAGTCCCGGAATCAGCCGGGCGTTTGAAAAACTTTCAGGGTTGAATCTAAAAGATGATCCATCTCCCTATTTGTGGCTTCGGAAAAGACCCAAGGACATGACCATTGCAGAAATTGATCAATTGCTCGACCGTTTCCAAAGTTTGCAAACTGAGGAAATGATTCCCTATCGTTTAAGGAAGGCACAACTTTGGTGGAATGGACCTGCCTGCCTCGTTGCACTCTTGATCGGTCTGGGCTTAGGAAGTTGCAGAAGTTCCTCCTCTCCTGCCAAACTTGCCGGAATAACTTTGCTTGGTGCCCTTGGATTTTACTTGGTACGAACCCTTTCTGATTCATTAGGAGAACAACAGCTACTTGCTCCAGTGCTAGCCGCTAGCCTGCCCTATATTCTGGTGGTTTTGGGAACACTTTTATTTTTTAAATTACAAAAGTAAGCGATATTTCTGGTTACGCATCTACCTCGCGTAGTTGAATACTCTCGACCACTTTACCATCTGCGAGCACATTTGTGACCATTACGATTTGGTCTCCTTTTTCTACCCGTTTTTCCAATTTTAAGCGTTTGATCGCTTCTTGTATGGTGACTTCTGGATCTTCAGAAAAGTCCATCAAGAAAGGCTCGATTCCCCAAACCAAGCGCAAACGGCGATGAAGGCCTGAAATATCGGTAAAGGCAAACAGAGGAGCCCCATTGGGACGTAAGGCTCCGAGCTTGGCGGCCAGATCACCACTCCGGGTAAAGACCAGCACGGCAGTATTTCCCATGCGTAAGGCAAGCAGGGCAGCTGAGCGTAGCATTTTCGCCTTCGGTCGAAATAATCGAATGCTTTCGGACAAAACAGGCGGCAATTCTTTTTCAATCCGAGAAGATAT
>JAYNJW010000056.1:4908-9211 GCA_038110535.1 Opitutia bacterium
GGTGGTTCTGGCTGGCTGGTGAAGACCAAATCAATCATGTCTCCCCGAATCAAATCGATCGGGTTTTGCAAAAATCCCGTACGAATTTCCGGCCCCTTTACATCCATCAAGATCGCAGGTTCCCGTTTTAAACGCCGTCCGATTGTGCGAATTCTTTTGGAGATATCCCGTATCCAATCATGGGTTGCATGTGCCATATTCAGGCGCATCACATCCACTCCTTCCATGATTAATGACTCGAGCATACTATCAGACTCCGTTGCCGGTCCGATTGTGGCAATAATCTTGGTTTGTCTTTCGGGAATTTTCACACCCCAACAGGCTGGGCAGTTGCCGGATCAATTACATAGGTGGAGAATTTTGTTCCCTGACCTGGAAGCTGACTGAACCGTTCTCGTACCAGGTTCACATCATTACAGTCCTGGCTGAGGTGGATAAGAAAGATTTCCCGCCAACATGCATTTTCCATGGACTCTAAAAGTTCAAAAGTCGACTGGTTGGAGAGATGACCGTGCCTTCCACGAATTCTTTGTTTTAAGCTCCAGGGTCTTTTGAGATCACGCTCTAGCATGTCAGGGCAATGATTTGCTTCAATTACAAGAATGCTTGCCTGCCTGATTCTTTCCCGGACCAAAGTAGGAACAAATCCGAGATCGGTCACCCACGCCAGACTGGAAGGGGGGTCAAACAAATCACCAATACCCCATTCAAAATAAAACCCAACTGGGTCATACGCATCGTGAGGCACACTGAATGGATGGATTTTAAACTCCTTAAATTGAAAGGGTTCTCCCGTTTCAAAGCATTTCCAGTTCGGTCGCCGGGGAAGTTTTGGCTGTATGGCATCGATGGTGTCCCGGTTGGCAAAGATGGGAAGATTCAAATAGCGGGAAAGACCTCGGATTCCCGCACTATGGTCGTTGTGTTCATGGGTTAAAAAGACCGCGTCCAACTCCTCGATATCCAGACCTTCCTCGGAAAGTAAAAACTTCAGCTTTTTTCCGGACAGTCCAGCGTCTATCAAAATGTTTGAATGCCCAGTTCTCAAAAGTGCCACATTTCCCGAACTGCTTGAACCAAGTATTTTAAATTTAGTTTCCACCTCTTTCAAACTCTAGTAATCACTCGAATGTGCAATCAATCACAAAGTGTTTAATTCTTACTCCGATTATAAAAAATGACGGAGTTTTTTGACTGGGTGGACCGAAATGACCGGGTGATTGGAATAACCTCACGCGAGGATGCACACAGGTTGAACCTCTATCACCGGGCAGTCCATTTGTATGCTAGAGGAGAAACGGGGGGCTTGGTTTTGCAAAAACGTAGCCTGTCCAAAGATGTGGAGCCGGGCTTGTGGACAGTCAGTTGTTCTGGTCATGTTGACCGGGGAGAAACTTTTGTTGATGCTGCTAAACGAGAAATGTTGGAGGAATTAGGAGTATCAATTGGTTCATCTGAACTGGCCGTCCTTTTGCACTCCGATCCATCCCTGCAAAATGGATATGAATTTGTTCGTTCCTATGAAATACTAACCCGTATAAAACCAGTACATGATCCGTTGGAAATATCCGAATTATGTGAGATTGGACTGTCCGAGCTGGATAAATGGATGAGGCGAGAACCTGATCAATTTGCTTCCTCCTTCCGTTCTCTTTTCCCTCTGGCGAGAAAGAGGTTTAAATCGATTAAATAAGGGACATTTGATTGCCCTCGCCATCCTTGCCCGGAGCGATGCCACTGGCTTCCCAGCCCTTTGGAGTGAGGACCCTTCCTTGAGGGGTACGCTTGAGATAACCTTCCTGAATAAGGAAGGGTTCATGCACTTCTTCGAGTGTGTGCTCCTCTTCGTTGACTGCCACGGCTACGGTCCCTAGTCCAACTGGACCGCCTTTGTAATTTTCGGCCATGGTCGAAAGGATGCGCTTGTCCATCTCATCCAGTCCACGGTCATCAATTTCCAAAAGCTCTAATGCCTGAGCGGCAATTTCTTGGTTGATCGCCCCATCGGATCGTTGCTCGGCATAATCCCTGGCAAAATGAATCAGGTTATTGGCAATCCGTGGAGTACCGCGGGCACGGGCAGCAATTTCTTCAGCTCCAGCCTGATCAATTGGACAGTTCAACAATTTGCAACTTCGAAGCACAATCTTGGTCAGGTCTTCCCGGTCGTAATAGTCCAGCCTGGTTTGCAGGGTGAACCGACTTCGCATCGGGGCGGAGAGCAAGCCCACCCGGGTAGTCGCTCCCACTAGAGTAAACCTTGGAATTTCCAGCCTGACACTGCGGGCATTCGGTCCTTGGTCGATCATGATATCGATCCGAAAGTCTTCCATTGCCGAGTAGAGGTATTCTTCCACCGTTTTGGGGATCCGGTGAATTTCATCGATAAATAAAATATCTCCGCCTTGCAGATTAGTCAGTAATCCGGCCAAATCTCCGGGTTTGTCAATCACCGGACCAGAAGTGATTCGCACCTCCCTTTGTAGCTCATGTCCAATGATGTGGGCCAGGGTCGTTTTTCCCAAGCCTGGCGGGCCACACAAAAGAACATGTTTGAGTGCTTCTTCCCGTTTGGCTGCCGCACCTACCATTACCTGCAAACGTTCAATGGTTTTTGGCTGTCCGGTAAAATCCTCAAAGGCAGGCGGACGCAAGGCAGCTTCCAATTGATTTCCTGGAACCAAGGAATCTTCAAAAAATTTCCGTCCCGTTGGTGGGTCTTCTTTCATATGAACGAATAATTATTCAATAGGACTGCGAAAAGCGGGAGGAAGGGCAGATTCTGGCAATCGTTCAACTTCGACTCCCAGTTTGGTGAGCTTCTGTTCAAATAATTCATATCCTCTGTCCAAGTGGTAAATTCGATGCACCCAAGTCTCTCCTTCTGCGACCAAGCCGGCAAGAATTAATGCTGCACTTGCCCGTAGGTCAGATGCCATCACTGGAGCCCCATTTAAGGGTTTTCCTCCGCGAACGATTGCATTGGCACCCTCAAGAGACACCTCTGCTCCCATCCGTAGAAGTTCCGGTATGTGCATAAACCGACTGGGGTAGACCCGCTCGGTCAGTATACTTAGGCCAGGCACAGTACAGGCTAGGGCACACGCCTGTGCTTGGAGATCAGTAGGAAAACCGGGGTAGGGCAGGGTGATAATTTCAAAGGGAGATAGCCCCTTGGGACTCACTTTTACATCGATCAGGTCATGGTCTTTGCTTTCCAGAATCACACCGGATTCCTTCATTACTTTGGCAAATGCACCTAGATGGCCAGGCTGGACACCTCGGACCCTAAGTTCCCCCCTTGTAATGGCTGCAGAGATAATGTAAGTGGCTGCTTCAATCCGGTCAGGAATTACCCGGTGTGTACATCCGTTTAATTGCTCCACTCCTTCAATGTTTAGAAGATGGGATCCGGCTCCAGAAATTTTTGCCCCCATTTTGCCTAGCATTTCGCACAGATCCACAATTTCCGGCTCGCAAGCAGCCCCATCGAGAATGGTTTTTCCCGAAGTCAGGACTGCGGCCATGATTGCATTGGCAGTACCGGTCACAGTGCTCCCATGCCTGCCCCCAATAAAGATATTTTTCGGCCTCAAACCCGAACCGTCGACCTCCACGACTCCTTGGTTTAGGCAAATTTTTGCACCCATTTCCTCGAGGGCAAGTAGGTGAAGGTCGATCGGGCGGTGTCCAATCACACACCCTCCGGGCATGGGTACTTTTGCCTTTTTTAGTCGGGCGACCAAAGGACCGAGGAGGCATATGGATGCCCGCATCTTTCTTACCAGCTCATACGGTGCATTGGGCTGTAGATTGGCAGGATGAATTTTCCAGGTACCAGGTCCAACCTGGGATACTTCAGCACCCATGTGGGTGAGAATTTCTCCCATAAATCTGATATCACTTAAATCAGGAACATTTTCTAGGGTTGTTTCCTGATCGCTGAGTAAGGCGGCCGCAAATTGGGGGAGGGCGGCATTTTTGGCCCCGCTTACCTGCACCTCCCCGGAGATACGGTTGCCCCCTTTGATTCGAAGTATTTCCATGCCGAGAACGGGTGGAAAGTATGAGCAACCAATACCTAGGTTAGCTACAAGACAATATTATTCCCTTTAACCAAACAACTTACCAAGAAATCCTTTTAGGCCGGTTGCTTTCGCAGCGGGTTTGCTCGACGGCTTGTTAGCTTGATTGGGTTGTTTTCTGGATTGTTTTGAATTTTCGGAAGATTGTTTTCCTTGTTTATGCCTCCTTCTTCGGGGCTTACTTTTGGAATGATGGGCAGAATTTTTTGATTCGTCCT
>JAYNJW010000056.1:9311-10508 GCA_038110535.1 Opitutia bacterium
GCCATCTTTTTCTAATGGTTTTTCATTGGCTCGGTGCCAACGGGAACGAATTCTGGATTTCATATGAATAATAATTTGATAACTGTTTAATTTTTTGAACCGTGCAAAAGGGGAACGGTTAGGAAAGGCGTTCGAACATTGCTCCCGCCAGAGAGTACCTTACGCCTTGGCAAAGCAAACAAATTCACTACTACCATGCGGGCTGATCGACAAGGCAAAATAATTTGCCAAACTTTGCGAAACCACTTGCAACCGAGCCAAGTAAAGTCCTTATAGATCGAGGATGGATAAATTGGAAAATATTTTTGAACTCCAGGACATATTAAATCGTCGGATTGGGGTCAATATGGATGAGATGAATGATGAGGAACGGGCCAAGTGGATCCTCAATTATGTGCGTGCAATGCAGCAGGAACTTGCGGAATTAACAGACTCTGTCCCCTGGAAATGGTGGGCAAAGTATCAGGAGTTCGATCAACAAAATGCAAAAGTTGAAATAGTTGACCTCTTCCATTTTCTCATCTCGCTCGCACAGGTCATGGGCATGTCGGCCGATGATGTGCACCTGGCATATTTAAAGAAAAACAAGGTGAATCATAATCGTCAGGAAAGCGGATATGCTAAAAAGAACGAAGACGATTCGAGACACATTTAAAATTCCCTGACAAGAAATACTTTCAGGGAAAAGGGGGGAGAGGAAAAAAGGTATAACCTAAAGAGTTGCTAGGAGGGAAGCACAGCGAGATTTCTTCCGGGCTACCTTATTGGCATGAACTAGATTGTTCTTGTTTGCTTTGTCTAGTGCGGAAATCAGGGATTTTGCAGCCAGGGTAGCAGCATCTTTGTCTTTCGCTGCCACGGAGGCAAGGAATGCTTTGTCCAAAGTCTTAAGCTTGCTCGAGACCGAGCGGTTGCGCAGGTAATTTGTACTGTTCTTTCGAATGTTCTTAAGTGCTGACTGGGTATTTGCCATAGCGAATTAAAAAATTGTAAATTTGGAGTTTCGTCAACTTGAATCGATGTGGAGAAAAGGATTCCGAGAAGCTGTAAGCCGGATTCTGTAACCATTCAAAAACCAAAGTTTCCAAACGGTCGTCATTCATTTATCTATCTGATCAATTGATCAAATCCCCGCCTAAGCAGGGTGCGACGTACCCGAAACCATAGACGGGCCGCCCGGTTTCCTATTTCGTCTTG
>JAYNJW010000057.1:0-1498 GCA_038110535.1 Opitutia bacterium
TAAGCTATTCGTTCCCGCTTACTAACGGGATCATCAGTTCAAAAAGGCTCCTCCCCTCGGTTAAGGCTCGTCCACCAGGGGAGGTTTTTTATTTGGAATTATTTACTGCCTGTTCCAAAAAGGCTTTCAAATTAGGATCATCTGGATAGAGCCCTACCAAACTTGTAAGATAGGGAATGGCGTCAATCCACCTACCATTTTGTGCAAGGAGCTCACTTATACGCTGAAGAAACTCCGGATTATCTGGCTGAATCGCTAGAGATTGCTGAAAGGAGCGAACAGCATCTTCCACCCGATTGCTTTGCCAGTAAGCTATTCCGAGGTTGTAGGTAACGCGTGGATTCTCCGGCCAATAACCAGCAGCACGCTCCAAACTACGGATCGCCTCTGGTAATCTCTGGTTATCTTCTGCCA
Source organism: Opitutia bacterium (assembly GCA_038110535.1). Taxonomy (GTDB): domain Bacteria; phylum Verrucomicrobiota; class Verrucomicrobiia; order Opitutales; family Seribacteraceae; genus Chordibacter. Next base: position 415 of record JAYNJW010000057.1, read on the forward strand.
GCAATAATCCGAGGGAATAATGGATCTGTCCCCAAGTAGGCTGAATTTTAACGGACTCACGCAGAAACCGCTCTGCTTCTTTACTTCTCCCCTGCCCGCTCAGCAATGTGGCTAAATTCATGCGGGCTGGGACAAAAAGATCATCCCTTACCAAAGCATTGCGATAATGCTTTTCTGCCTGTGCAAACTGGCCTTTATTTTCGGACAAAATCCCCAAGGAGAGATGAGACTCTGCCCGATCTAGGTTACTGTTATATCGGTTTTTTAATTCCTTAAACACTTCAAGAAATCGATTATACTGTGCTGAAGTAAAAAGCGAATCTGGCACAGAACTGAGAATCCTTGCTGCTTCCGTCCTAACTGCCTTAATCTCATCATCCAGCAAACGAACGGCATGATCGAGCCTTTGCGGAGGAGGTAATTGTTCCAACTTCGATAATGCTGCTACTCGCACCAGAGATTGATTTGATTCTAATTGCCGGACTGCTTCCGCGGTAGATGCGTCACTAATAAAAGATCGCAAGGCAAGCAAGGCACCAGACTGGGTGAAAGCTGGAGTGTTCCTATCATGACTGGCTTGTATTAAAAGTTTTTCAGCATCACGAGAACCCGTTCGATAGCTATGAAAAGCATGCGGGTAACGAGCTTCCTTCTGCCTGACCGGGCCTTTAATTCTCTCAACTGCATCGGCTGACCACTGAAATGATTTATCAGAATGGCAATTATTACAGGCATTAGGCTGTCCAAATTTGACTGAAAGGTCGGGTCTGGGAATGCGGATACTGTGGTCCCGACGATCATCTATTACCATATAATTTTTATGCGGCATATGACACTCCACACAACTGGCTCCGGAGGTGCCCATTTCATGAAAATGATGCCCCGGGTTATCATAACCAGCAGGATTTTTATCATCCGGCATATGGCAACGGGTACAGAGTTGATTGTCGTAATGATACAGTTTGGTCGTATGGGCATCATGACAATCTGTACATTTTACGCCTTGGTGAAACATTTTGCTCTGGATATACGATCCATAAACATAGACCTCATCATCAATCTGTCCGTCCACATGGTAAGTAGG
>JAYNJW010000057.1:1598-10095 GCA_038110535.1 Opitutia bacterium
CAAGCAACATTTATCTCAGAATAATGCGTGGAAAACCTCTGGGATGAAAAATCAAATTCTTTGTGTAAATTGGTGGAATGGCAATCTGCACACATGTGATCCCAATTCTGGAGTGAACGGGTCCAAAAAAGAGGGTCATCAGGGGCGATTCGCTCATTGGGGTAAATATGGTACCACTGTTTCTTTTCAATATCCCAACAAGTAGGTAAAACCTGCAATCTTCCGTCAGGAAACTTTACAAGGTATTGCTGGAGTGGGTGCCATCCAAAAGTGTAAGCAATTTCAAATGTTTGCATCCCTCCCTTTTCATTTTCAGTTTCCACCATAAATTTACTCCCCTTCCTGAAGAATTTCGTGGTGATTCCATAATTTTCGAAAGAGGAATTATTAAAATCAGCTCGAACTGTTTGCTCACTTGGTAGCTCCATCGCGTGGAAATGATGGGATTTCTTCCATTTATCATGAGTCTCTGCATGGCATTCCGCACAAGTGGATGCACCGACATACTCCCCCTTGAGAGCAAAATCATCTGTGCCTAGAGGTACAGACTTGTCTGGCTGTTCTTTTTCCATCGAACAATTAACAAATAGAAGCACCAGAAAAATGGCCAAACCTACCATAAGGAAAATTTGAGAAAAATTCCTCAAACCTTTAACTTGTAGAAAAAAATACACGAATGAACTCCTTCATGTACTGAGACCAATTAATTGGCAATTCGCTTCATCTTTTATTCGCTACATTCTCTTGCAACATGCTCTTGATTTCGCTTTTTTTATTACATTTTAAAGATTTTTTATTTGCGTATGGTTAGTAATTCTATCCTAATATAATTATGAAGGGATTGTTCAAATTCTTCCTACTTTTACTGGTATCCAGTAGTTTTTTATCTGGTATTACGGACCGTGATTTTCGATCAAAAACCGGTCAAGTTATCCGGGGGTCGATTGTCAAATACTTCGAAGATGGCGATGTGCTCATGAAAAGGACAAGCGATCTTCAATTGTTTCGCATCAGCTTAGATATTTTCACCGAGGATGATCAGGCATTTGTAAAAAATAACTTTCCTCCCAACCATGATGCCTTGCCCAAGTTCAAAAAACCCCTGGATGAAAGAACATTAACTACTTTCGCCAATTCGATTGATCAAAAAATTGATCAGCGGTTGAAATCTTATCGTCAGCGACCCAATAAAGAAATTTCAGACGAAGCATTTTTGCGCCGGATATACCTTAAAGTAATCGGCAGAATACCCACCGTGGAAGAAACGGATGCCTTCATGGCTAGTCGCGGGTCGAAAAGCAGAAAAGCCCTGATTGACAAACTGCTCGCCTCGGAAGGCTATGTGCACAACTGGTTTATCTACTGGGCAGACATTTTAAGAGCAACAGGCAATGTGGATCGGGGTTCTGATGGGATTCCATTCGTTCGTTACATTCAACAATCATTGTCCGAAAATAAACCATACGACATGTTTGTTCATGATATGCTCGCAGCTACTGGGCCATTATGGGGCAGGGGCAATGGTGCAGTCGGTTACTTTTACAGAGATATGGGGATGGGATTAGACAGTATGGCAAACACGGTTCGTGTTTTCTTGGGAACTAGCTTAGAGTGTGCACAATGCCATGATCATCCTTTTGACCGTTGGACCCAGAAGCAATTTTACGAGATGGCTGCGTACACCTATGGTGCTCATCAACCCAAAAATAACGAATCAACCGAATTTGGTGAGTACTCTCGTTTGGTAGGTCAGTGGATTAGTGAAGAGCAGAAAAAGGTGAACAATGATGCAAGCTTGAGCGAGGACCAAAGAGCCAGAAGGACTGCTGCATTGGGAAATCGTCGTAGAGATCTTACCCGCAACTTGGGCGAACTGCTTAACCGAGGAATGGATGACATGGGCAAAGGAAAAATTAACCTGCCCAATGACTACCAATATGACAACGCTCAACCCGGGCAAGAACTCAAGGCCAATACCATTTTCGGACTCGCGATTGAATTGGATGAAAATTTGCAGGAAAAAGGTTCCCGGGCATCCTACGCCAGTTGGCTTGCATCTCCTGACAACCCCCGCTTTACCATCGTAATTGCCAATAGGTTATGGAAAACAGTGTTTGGCATTGGCTTGATTGAACCCGTGGACAACATGTTCGATGACACCTTGTCAACGGATCCAGAGCTGATGTTACACCTAGAAAAAATTATGGTGGCTTTGGACTACGATATGAAAGAGTTTCTCCGCATTCTTTACAATACCAGAGCTTTCCAAAGAGAATCGCCCACTCGTGAAGTTACCGCCCGGGACGACAAAGATGAAACTATGCCCGTAGAGGTAAAACATGTCATTTCTGGCCCCTATGCCGACAACCCGAAGAGAGGTGCAGTTCCTTATTTTTACCAAGGCCCAGTGGTGGAACGGATGTCAGGAGAACAGTTATGGGACTCCTTGGTAGCATTAAACTTTCCGGATCTAGACGGTCGAATTAATTCGAATACTGGTGATGGCGGCTTTGATCGGTATGCAAAATACATTCAAATGTCTGCAGAGGAACTTTTCTACGAGATGGTCGGATCGCCTCCTCCAGGAGCCAGTGCAGAAATGATGAAGGTTGCGGAGAATAGACCTAAACCAATCAATGATAAGTGCCCAATCAGGACTGGAAGAGACGCAGATCCAAGTATTACAGCCAAGAACGAGAAAGGTGAAACTGTGGCATTTTGCTGTGATAACTGTAGGGAACAATTCGTCGCAAACCTTCCTTCTATGGAAGAAATGATGGATAAAGGAGAGATGATGGCAGATATGGATCGTTCTTCCGGTTCTTCTCAATCTTATGAACGCAGAGGCACCCAAACCCGCGACACCAACTCCTTGCGTGCTTCGGAAGTTGGTCACCCTGCCCCTGCTGGTCATTTTATCAGACAATTTGGAGGGTCTCCCAGAGATCAGATTCAAGTATCGCACAAACAAGCCTCGGTTGATCAGGTTCTTGCTGTGATGAATGGTTATGTTGAGAATAATATCATCAGTAACAAAAACTCCTCATTTATGAGCAAAATCTCCAAGCAATCCTCTATGGTTGATAAGATAAATTATGCATTCAAAGCCATCCTGCAAAGAAAGCCGACCACTCGTGAAATGTCCGATTTTACCCAAAGTTTGAAAATGATTGGCGAAGATGATATACATAAGGATATTGTATGGGTATTATTGAACAGCCATGAGTTTCTATTCATCCGATAACTAAACAATCTGCCCCTTACACACAATACTATGAAATCAGACCTGAAAACACTCGATGAATTAAGCCGTAGAGAATTTGTTGCTAGTGCAGCTAAAGCTTGTTTAGGAGTTGGACTTCTTCCTATGGCGGGCTCATACATTCACACGCCTGCACAAGCTTTTCAACCCGGTCCTCGCCCGGCCAAAGCACGCCACTTGATTTACTTATACATGTCTGCAGGGATGTCACACATGGACACTTTCGCACCTAACACAGATGCAGACAAAGACAGTTACCAAGGACCGGTCAGTCCGATTCCAACCAGTGCGGATGGGGTATTTCTTTCTGAAAACCTCCCCGAGACGGCTAAGCATATGCACAACGCTGCTATCATTAGAACAATGATGACCAGTCAAGGAGCACATGCACAGGGTACCTATTTGATGCATACCAGTTATCAAATGCGTGGAACCATTTCTCACCCAACTTTTGGTAGTTGGGTGGCCAAGATGTCGGGTCCCATCAATTCCACCATTCCAATGAATATTGCGATCAATGGTCGCATTGGAAGTTCCGGGTTTTTGGAATCAAAATATGGCCCGCTTCCAATCGGTAACCCCAACGCCGGTCTAGCTAACAGTAAAGCTGCCGATTACCTGGATCAAACCCGTTTTGATGGTCGTTTAGCAATGGCACAAAAGATGAATGCTAGCTTTCTTGGCACCTACGATCAAAAACAGGTTCGAGCCTATACTGACCTATACAATGATGCAGTTAAATTGATGCGCAGTGAAGACCTCAAAGCATTCGATGTCGCATCGGAGCCAGATTCCATGAAAGATTTATACGGTCGTACTGCATTTGGTCAGGGTTGCTTGCTTGCACGTCGACTCGTCGAAAATAAAGTCCGGTACATCGAAGTAAACCGAGGAGGCTGGGACACCCACTCCAATAACTTCGAATCTGTGGCCAACAACTGTGCAGATTTGGACAAGGGCCTTAGTGCTTTGCTTTTAGACTTGGAAATGCGCGGGCTTTTGCAAGACACGATGATCGTACTGGTATCTGAATTTGGAAGAACACCCAGAATCAACGGTGGAAATGGGCGTGACCATTGGCCCTATGGATTCTCCGCCTTCCTTGCTGGTGGTGGTGTCAAGGGTGGTACAGTTTACGGCAAAATGGACAAGGTAGGCCGTAATCCTGTTGATGGTAAGTTTATTGACCCTGCTTCTTTGAATGCCACCATAGGCTACAATATGGGACTTCCTTTAAGCGATGTTCAGTACTCTCCTTCCGGACGTCCTTTCAAGGTTGCCCATGATGGCGAGCCATTGATGGATGTACTGAATACCTAGGCACCAGTTTCAGGCTATCTGATGGGAGTGAGCAGGTACATAATCCTGTTCTTGTGCTTCTTCAAGGGATCGGCTCTTCTAGCTGAGGAACCTTTCAGGAAGTTTACTACGGTTGGCGGGCAGTCATTCACTGCCCGGGTTTTGAGTTACGAAGGACAGACCTTCTATCTAGAGGGAAAAGATAAGAAGCTCTACCCCGTGCCCTACAATCAGCTGTCAACGAATGATCAATCTTACCTCCGACAAATTTCGCTGGCAGGTAAAATTCCTATTGGTGACCCCAGAAAGCTAGTTTCCCAGCAAAAACCTGAAGAAGAACCTACCATTACTGCTTCCACAAGTGAGATGGAAGAACCGTCTGCAGAACCTCTCGACGGCCCCCGTCTCATGGCACAGCCCAAGAAAAAACCTGTGCTTCGTGCGGGTTCATTCTTTGCCTATAAACCAGTCAACCTAGGACAGGACCCTAATTTAGCTATAGAAAACAAAAGTGGTAATACCCCAAAGCCTGGAGAACCCATTGACTTCTCCAACCATGTCTTACCGATTCTCGAAGACCGTTGCTTTAGCTGCCACCAAGAAGCCTATGTCAAAAACGGGAAAACCATACATCCTAAGGCTGGACTTGCTCTAAATACTTATGAACTGGTAATGAAGGGAAACCTTGATGATACGGTGGTAACTGCTGGTGATGTGGAGGACAGCTATTTGTACGAAGTGCTCACTTTGGATGAGGACGACGATATGTTTATGCCGCCCAAAGGCGGTCCTCTGACACCTGATCAAATTGATATTATCAAAAGGTGGATTGAAGAAGGAGCAAAACCTAAGGCAGGAGGTAGTGGAGTCGCAGATGCGAGTGGAGGAATAAGTTTCCACGATCATATTTTCCCAATTTTGGAGGAAAGATGCCTGGACTGTCATGGCGAGCCCTATGTTAAGAATGGTAGGACCATTCACCCAAAGGCTGGACTAGCACTAGATAGCTACGAAGCTGTGCTTAAAGGAAACTTGGACGGTGCAATTATTGATCGCGGAGATCACGAAGAAAGTACCCTTTATGTGGTGATTACGCTTGATCCAGATGACTCCGAAATTATGCCCCCAAAAGGCGATCCATTAAGCCCGGAAGAAATTGAACTATTTAAAAAATGGATCGATGAAGGAGCCAAGGAATACCCCTCTGATGTTTTTGAACGCCCCAAAGAGGAAAAAGTTGCCGTTTCCCTTACCTCCGTTGCTGATACTCAGATACCTCTAGTAGATCAATTGGGAAAGAGGCTTAGCAAACCATCGAAAACCCAAATTGATGTAGCTTCAAAAACGGGAGCACTTGTGACTACTCTATCAGAAAAACATAGTATGGTCAGGGCGGAGTTTTCTTCAGGTCCATCCTTAATCGATAACAGTGCAGTTGGTGCCTTGTCAGGAATTCAAAACAATATTTCCCATTTAGACTTATCCAGAACCAAGGTCACCGACTCGGTTATGGGAAATGTGAAAAAAATGAAGCACTTAACCTGGCTTGGTCTTCGGAGCACCGAGATCACCGACCAAGGGGTAAAGCAATTAAAAGGAATGCAGTTTTTGCGCTACCTTAATTTATCAGGTACAAAAGTTTCCGACGGTATGGTAAAAGATCTTTCTCAAATGAAAGATCTTGAGGAAATTTATCTTTGGAATTCGGAGGTCTCCGAGAAAGGTGTTGAGTCGTTAAGAAAAGCACTTCCAGACGCCAAAATTGTGTTTTAAATTTATTTTACAGCTCCTGTTTTATGCCAGTTTTTGTAATTGGTACTCAGGAAAGTAAGCGATAAGATATAGCCAATGTCCGATTATCAAGCTTTTAACCCATATAAGATCCGAAAGGATTTTCCTGTTTTATCACGAACCAATCGTGGTAAGCCCTTGATCTACCTGGACAACGCAGCAACATCTCAAAAACCTCAGTGTGTAATTGATGCGGTTTCGAATTATTACAGGACATCCAACTCAAATGTACATCGTGGTGTTTATGAATTGGCTGAAGACGCTGAAAATCTTTACAGAAAATCAAGAGAGGCAATCGCGAACTGGTTTGGTGTTTCATCCAATGAAATTATCTTTACCCGAGGTGCAACCGAAGGTTTGAACTTAATTTCTAGGTCCTTTGCTGAGCCCATTCTTCAAAAGGGTGACATTATTATTCTCACCGAGATGGAACATCATGCCAATATTGTACCTTGGCAAATGGTTGCCCGGTCAACGGGTGCCAAAATTGAAGTAGTTCCTATTCTGGATGATGGCTCATTGGACCGTGAGCAATTATCTCGATTCCTATCTCAGGATAACGCTAAAATCCTCTCTCTTTGTCATATATCCAATGTATTAGGCACCGTTAATCCCGTTAAGGAAATAACCAAAGAGGCCCATACAAATGGCGTAAAAGTTGTGCTGGATGGTGCTCAGTCAGTTCCTCACTTAAAAATCAACCTGAAAGATTTGGACTGCGACTTTTTTGTTTTTTCTGGGCACAAATTATTTGCCCCGATGGGCATAGGTGTGGTCTTCGCTCAAAATGAGCATTTGGAATCCATGATTCCTTACCAAGGTGGCGGAGATATGATTGATCATGTTAGTTTTGACGAAACTACCTATGCTGCTGGGATTCAGCGTTTTGAGGCTGGCACTCCTAATGTATCAGGGGCTATTGGACTGGGTGAAGCCATTCGTTACCTCGAGGGCATTCACTTCGAACAGGCGTATGCTCACGAAAAAAAATTGCTACAAATAACTAGGGATCAACTTGTTGAAATTCCTGGCCTTGTGGAACACGGAACCACTGCAGGTAAAGCCGGTGTTTTTTGTTTCACCATTGACGGAATTCACCCTCATGATTTGGCTACTCTTCTCGACGCAGAGGGCGTTGCTACGCGCACCGGTCATCATTGTTGCCAACCACTCATGCAAAAACTGGGACATGAAGCAACGGCCCGGGCATCTTACTCTATTTACAATACCGAAGAAGATGTTGAAACTTTTACATATTCGATTAAGCGAGCACTCAAAATTTTAGGCTAACCTAAAAATTATCTTACTTATCGTTATTCAGATCAGGTTTGTATATGATCGAAAATTGATTTTTTTTAGCTCATTTTTATCGTATCCACTTTGTTGGCATGAATTTTGCGCTATTCTACAAAATGGTTAATAAATTTTTACAAAATTTTAGAACATACTTCCTAATTTTGTAACATTTCGATATTACTATACATTCATAAGAAATAAATTGGCGGAACCTTAATGAACAAAACAAACAAATTATCAAAAACCTCAATTTTCTTTGGTAAGTTACGGAAAAAGCTTACCCATTCTCACGAGAAGAATTCTAATGTCCCTGAAAGTCTGAATATTTCGGACACTGGTGTACTTTCTGAACCACCTCTCGCCCCCTACTACTCACCAGATGTAACCAATGTGTTGTTTCTTAGTAAGCGAGGTCTATCCCGTGCCCCCCTAGCTCGTGAGGTGATGCGAAAAGTGCTTCATTCGTCCGATCACTTTGGTAGTATCCGTCCATCAGCACGTGGAATCTCAGATGCATACGAATTTTGCCCATTCGATAAAAGGATGGTACAGGCAGCACAAAAATCTGGTTATGACTTAGCCGGAAGTTCCCGCAGAGTAAACATGGGCGAGTTGTCATCTGCCAACCTAATTATTACTTTGGATCAGGAGAGTGAACAATATGTAAAATCCCGAACATTTTACATTCGTGGGCAGGTCAGACAGATTGGTATGTTCTTACCTGCAGGTAATTCTCCTTATATTGCAGATCCTTTTGAAAGAGATGAATTGACCGATTCAAATTCTAACTACGAGCAGATCATACGCTCGGTTGAATTTGGATGTGAAAAACTTCTCAAATACCTACCA
>JAYNJW010000058.1:0-9519 GCA_038110535.1 Opitutia bacterium
GAGCAGAGAAGTTCCCATTCTATCGTGTTACCAAAGTTGGCCAGTTCGCTCAGGCAAATTTCCTCACCCTGTTGTTTGCCAATTAATGTTACCAATTGGCCAGTGGATGGTTCTTCTTTGGCATCGGTCAGATCGATCAGGGTCTGATCCATAGTCACGCGGCCAACGAGGGGGTAACGACACCCGCCAATTAGCCCATGGGCTTTTCCTCCACAATGGAGAGGGATGGCATCCCCATAGCCTGCTGCAATTACCCCAATTCGTGAATCTCTTTTGAGTATTTTTTCGCACCCATAACTCAACGAGGCTCCCGCGGGCAAATCCTTAACCAAGGCAAGACGGGAATGAAAGGACAAAACGGGTTCCAGCTTGATATCGGCTAGAACGCTTTCCCGGGGTGGAGCAATGCCAAATTGTAAAAGCCCAATGCGTATACCATTAAAGGGGGATTCTCGGTGCATGGTTTGCAGGCTCGAGGAGTTGTCCGCATGGACCAATAAATTGGGCAGTTTGGACAGGGCGGGTTGGATAACAGACAAGAATCTTTCTCTTTGCTTGTTGGTAAAGGTACTATCCTGAGGGAGGGGGAAGTGTGTGAGCACGCCTTGTAGGTCAACTCCCGGGGAAGAAAGAATGTTCTGAAGTAAATCAGGTGCCTGTTCCCACCAGCAACCCATTCGCCCCATGCCCGTATCAATCTTGAGATGTACCTTTATGGGCGATCCCTTTTTTCTGGATAGTCTGACAAATCGTTCAAGCTCTTCCTTGTTGGACAAACTGGGAATAAGATCATATTCGAGGATCGATTGATCCTCTTCTTCCAGCAATGGCCCCAGTATGAGAATGGGCCATCCGCTGCCCATTTCCCTGATATCCATGGCTTCCTTGACATTGGCCACGGCAAATAAATCCACTCCTGTCTGCATCAAACGGGCCGCAGTCGGATGGATACCATGTCCATACGCATCTGCTTTGACCACAGATATGTATTTAATTCCCGCAGGCAGGGCAGTTCTTATCCGGTTGAGGTTCCGTTCAAGAGCAGCAAGATCAATTTCTGCCCAGCATCGCAAATTTTGCATGGTTTTTAGAATCTTGAATAGAGGTTACTTTGGGCCAGGTATCCCGCCTTCCCATTTTTTAAAAGTTGTGGGTTCCGGAGAGTATGGGATTGGTTGTTGGGCTGGTTCCGAGATATGGGACAAATCTTCAAGACCCCGTATCTTTTTCAGGTCATATTGTACGATTTTGTCTTCGGGTAATTCAATGGAGAGTTTGCGCGGACCGAGCAGATGGAGAGAATCGGGATATTCCAAAAGTGCCTTGTCTTCCGCCATGACTTCTTTTTTCCCAATAGTTCCCTGTTTTCCTGAGCGTACAATTCTTTTTCCCATTCGAAAAGGTGCCTGAATGTGGGGTGCAGAAGATCCACCCAGGATGGAGGTCAGATCTAATGCATTGTATTGGAAGAGTTTAATACTGCCCCTTGCTTCCCAAAGAATCGTTTTTACAAATGCCGCAGCCAATCGGAGACCGAGGGTTGAGCCAGGACCACAGCAATAATAGACAATATCCACCGATTTGAGGCTATCTGTTCTTCCATCAAATAATTGTGCCAGTGCATGAAATAGCCCATCCATTGCCTGGCCCGGATCCGGGACAATTTTTTCCCATCCATTCGTAGCCGCAAGACCAAGATACAAGGGAGAGGAGGAGGCATCCACTACCAAGGAAAGTTTTGATTCGGAGCGAGCCATTGGGCCTAAGTGCAGTCGATGGACAACAATTTTTAGTATTGCCGGCGAAGATTCGTGGGGGCGATGCCCAATTCTTCCCGGTATTTTGCCACCGTCCTGCGGGCTAGTTTAATATCGCGACCGGCCAGTATGTCCACAATTGCACGGTCACTTAGTGGCTTTTTAGAATCTTCCTGTTCGATGATGGAACCAATAATTTCTTTCACACTGGTATTGGATACGGCATCTCCGTGCTTTCCAGAATATCCGGGGGTAAAAAAGAATTTGAAGGGGAAAAGACCATGAGGTGTTCTCAGGTATTTATTGGCGGTGGCCCGGGAAACAGTGGTCTCATGCACATCGATCTCCTCGGCCACCTGAGACATGGTCATCGGGTGAAGCTTGGAGGTCCCGTAGTGGAAAAAATCCGCCTGTTTTTCCAGTATTTTTTTGGTGATCCGCTCGATAGTGTTTTGGCGCTGTTCGATCGAATTGATCAGAAATTTTCCGGCACGCATCTGGTTTCTGACATACTCTTTTTCTTTGGCAGAAAGGGTGCCTTTGGTGATTAATTCCTTGTAAGTCTTATTAAGACGCAAGCGGGGTATGTAGTCATTGTTCAAATGAATGACCCATTCCTGTCCCACTTTTTCCACTTCCGCATCCGCTGCCACTGCCTGGTTGGAATCTTCGGAAAATCTTTTACCCGGGGAGGGATCCAGTTCGGCAATTTGTTTAAGGGCATCATGAATGGCATGCGTGGGCTGGGATAATTTCCGGGAAAGTTCCGGCACCCTGCGACGAACAAGTAATGGAAATTGTTCTGCCACAATACGATAGGCAAGTGAGTTTTCCCAGTTTCTGGCTTCCATCTGTTTGAGCAGGCAATCCTGCAAATCAACCGAAGCGATCCCAACGGGCTCAAAAGTTTGCAAGATCTTAAGCCCTTCCTGAAGGTCACGAAGTGGCAGCCCGGAAAGCAGACCAATTTCCGATAGGGAAGGGGTCAAGAATCCATTTTCATCCAGGGAGCCAATCAAATATTCACATGCTTTTTCCTGACCATCCGTGGTATCAGCCATTTTTAATTGATCTAGAAGATGCTCTTGCAGGGAGGTCTCTGCGACCAAAGAATCGAAAAAAAACTTTCTTTTCTCCTCGGCCTCGGAATTCCCCAGTTGTGCCTCTCCCTCATATTCCCGCTCATAATGCTCGCGCAAGTCCTCCTGCATTTCCTGAAGCACGGAAAATTCGTCCGAAAAATCCATGTCCGTCAAGTCTTCCACCGGTTCGTCCCAATCTTCGTCAGTATCCTGCGAAGTTTCATTGGAGGAATCCTCGTCATTGGGGGAATCCTCAAACTCATTGGTTTGCTCTTCCGTAGTTTCATCGGGAGAAGGCTCGATATTTTCCCCGTCGAGGCTCTCATCATTGCTACCAACCTCCTCAAGCAAGGGATTGGTTTGCAGTTCTTCGAGGATGGCAGAGCGGAGCTCCAATGCAGGCACCTGCAAGATTTTCAGGGATTGTCGAAGCTGAGGAGCCAGAACGAGGCTCTGGGTCTGCTTCTGTACTTGCCTAAGTCCTTGAGACAGGGCCATGGTGAAAAAAAGAGTGGATTGCTATGCAATAACCGGAGGGGTTTCTTTGCGGTGCCAACGGTAGGCAGCCTGTTCCCCATCCCGACTAAATAAATCATGGGTATAGGCAGCCAATTTTTCATTGGTTGGCCCATATCCTTCGCCATAAATAAAACCTTCCAGCTCGGTGAGCATTTGCTCGGCTGTCTGGTAGCGCTTGTCTCTGGGTCTCTGCAAAGCAAGGTGGAGGATGGCGTTTAACCGTTCGTCCACATCTTGACGAACTTCTGAAAAGTTTGGAATTTCCATTTCCAGAATGTTGCGAATGGTATTTTCCGGTACCGTATCTTCAAAAATATTGTATCCCAGCATCAACTCTGCCATGACGATGCCACAGCCAAACAAATCAGCCCGGTGGTCCGTGACTTCACATCGTGCCTGTTCGGGAGATAAATACTCATCTTTGCCGGCAATCACTTCACCTTCATGGTTGTACATGAGGTCGAGTGCTTTCGCGATTCCGAAGTCGGTCAGTTTAACATCACCCTCTTGTGCAATCATGATGTTCTTCGGGTTCACATCCCGGTGGACGATGCCCAATGGACGGTCTTCCTTGTCCTTTTTTCGGTGTGCATAGGCCAGGCCACGACAAATTCTGGAAACAATAAATACCGCTAAGTCAGCGGGTATGTACTGGTCAGTTTCCACATGCCGGTCGAGGAATTCTTCGAGGTTCCAACCGGAGACATATTCCATGGTCATGAAATATTGCTCCCCTACTTTTCCAAGATGATAAGTTTGTACGATGTTGGTATGAATGAGGTCGGCGACTAATTTTGCTTCCCCGATAAAATTATTCCTGAATTCCTCAATGGCAGAGTATTCCTCTCGGATTAGTTTGATTGCTACAACCTTGCGGAAACCACCAATTCCGCGTTGGGTTGCTTCGTATACTAATCCCATTCCCCCTTCCGCAATTTTACGGGTCAGTTCATAGTGAACTTCATTAAAAATGTGCTTCATTCAGTTATTATTTGCCCTGTTTGTTGATGCAATCGTATCCTGACCATTTCAAATCATCAAGTACAACATGCAAACATTTGCAGATTTTTGGGTCTAATGGCACAAAAATAGCTGCATAATAGGTGGGATTTGACTTACTCTGCGGATTTGTCATTCTTTAGGCTATGATAAAACTCACCGATTCCGCAGTCTCGCAAGTCAAAAAAATGCTTGCTGACAAAGAGGAAGGAATGTTACTGCGCATCTTTATAGAACCGGGCGGATGCTCAGGTTTTGAATATGGAATGTCCATTGATTTCCCCAAGGAGAACGACCAGGTATCCGAGCACAATCAGGTACGGTATGCCGTGGCCGAAGACAGCGTTGATTATTTGAACGGATCAGAGGTCCATTTTGACGACGGGTTGAGTGGCAAAGGGTTCGAGATTCGCAACCCCAATGCTCAGTCCACTTGCGGGTGCGGAAAGTCTTTCAGTTAGTCCTTTTTGTTTGCGGGTTATCCGCACCCATCCTTTGGGGACTGGAAGGTCCCTGCATAACCGAGGGTCCCCTCAGCATGAAGCTGGTTTATCCGGCAAATGGATTGGTATTGGGAACGGAAAACAAGCTCTGGATAGGGTGGCATATCGAACGCGAGAAAGGTTGGCATACTTATTGGAAACATCCCGGAGATGTGGGAATACCTCCGCAGGTGGAATGGGACCTTCCCGATGGTTGTGAGGCGGGAGAGATGGTTTTTCCTCCCCCGAAACGGGTTTCGATGGCTGGAATAAGTGCACATGGACATCATGGCGAAACGATTTTTTTAATTCCTCTTACCCTTTCCTCCATTTCTGAAAACCAGAAAGAAATCCAGATCAAGGGACGTTTTTCCTGGATGGCTTGTTCCCGGGTTTGTCTGCCTGCCAGTACTAGTCTATCACTATCACTCCCCTTGGTTACGAAATCCCTTCCAGATGTTCGCCTGGCTGAAAAATTTAAAAATTTTTGGCAAAAGCAACCACAAGACCTGCCTGAATCCTGGGATTTTCAAGCCCATGCTATTGGGAAATTTATAAATTTGAGATTTCCCTCCAGTCTATCCCGGACATCTTTACGGATGGATTTTTTTGGGGAGGACAGGGTGGTTCTTTCCAACCAGGTTCCGCAGGTTCGAGAAGTGGACGATCGTTTGCAATGGCTATTACACCAATCTCCATGGAAGAAATCTCCACCCGATTATCTGGCTGGTTTGATCGCAATCGGGGAGGGGCTTGATCTTTCCTATTATCGTTTGAAAATTCCCGTCCTTCCGGCTCAATGAGCCAACTTTTTTCTCACATTTCGTCCAGGGTGTCTATCCCGAGCAATCCCAGTCCGGTGATCAGGACCGACTGGGTGGATGAACAAAGGAGTAGCCTGAGATCTCGGGTTGCGGGATCATCCACCATTACTTTTTCCTGGTTGTAAAAAGAGCTGAACTCGGTGGCCAATTCGTAAAGATAGGTGCAGAGAAAGTGGGGTTTTAATTCCCGGGTTGCCTGCTTCAGAGCGAGGGGAAAAAAGATAAGTTTGCGGGATAATTTTCGCTCGGGATCAGATTCAGCAGGTCGGGCTGCAGGAAAAGGACCTTTGGGATTACACTCCATTTTGCGAAAAATGCTATGAATCCGTGCGACTGCATATTGCAAGTAGGGAGCAGTATTCCCCTGCATTGCCAACATTTTCTCCCATGAAAATACGTAGTCGAGAGTACGATCCTGGGAAAGATCGGCATATTTTACTGCTCCCAGTCCAATTACCCTGGCCCTGTGGTTTATTTCTTCCTCGGAGAGGTCGGCATTTTTTTGCCGTACCATCTCGCTTGCCCGCTTCATTGCCTCTTGCAAGAGATCGATCAATTTAATGGGTTGTCCATCCCGGGTCTTGATTGCTTTGTTGTCTTCTCCGAGTATGGTCCCAAACCATACATGATCGAGGATGGGCAGGCTTTTTTCTTCTGCTCCGAACCACTTCTTGGCGGTCAGGAAAAGTTGTTCAAAATGATCCCTTTGCCGACCATCTGTCACATAGATTATTTGTTCTGCCTGCCATTCTTGCTGACGATAGCAAAGGGTGGCCAAATCTGTGGTCGCATAATTACTGGCACCATCCGATTTTCGAATGATGAATGGTTGTTTGGCAAATCGCTTGTGTTCGGGATGAAAGACCACCAATGCACCATCGTCCACTTGGCATATTTGATGGTCGCTTAGTCCGGTATATACTTGTTCCACTTTATCCCGGTAAAAACTCTCTCCTAAGGAATGATCGAACTGCACATCGAGCAGATCGTAAATCTTTTGGAAGGAAGACATGCTGATATCCCGAATTTTCTCCCAGAGGGAAAGATTTTCTTGATCACCATCCTGCAGTTTTACCAGTTCCTGCCTGGCATGATGCAGGGCAGATTCATCCTCTTTGACACGGGCATTTCCAAAGCGGTACAAATCTTCAAGCTTGGCGATTGGATCGTCCCCTAAATCATCGAGGGAAATGTTCTGTTCCTTGATTGCGAGCAAAAGAATGCCAAACTGTGTGCCCCAGTCGCCCAGATGATTGTCCCGAAGGATTTTGTGTCCCTGAAATGCAAGGATACGGGCGATTGATTCCCCAATTATGGTGGAGCGGATATGTCCCACATGCATCTGCTTGGCGGTATTGGGAGAGGAATAATCCACCACTACTTTGGATGGAGATTCTGAACGAACTGCCCGGGACAGGCTGTCCTTAGACCCATGATCCAAGGTCCAACGCAGCAGAAAGTCTGGAGACAGGGAAAAATTAATAAATCCTGGGCCGGCAAGCCCTACTTCCCAGTCTTGGGAGTGGGGCAGTGAATCAAGTAGGGTCTGGGCCAGTTCCCGGGGGTTCTTGCCCGCTTTTTTGGCAAATGGGAGCACGCCGTTTGCCTGAAAATCGCCAAATCTTTCATCCGCAGACCGTGTTTGTGGATCAAAGGAATCAGAGAATTCGTCAAGGGTACAAGCAGACTCGATAAGCAAGTTGTCAAAGAAATGAACGAGGTCAAAAGAAGTAGACATTTGGTATGCCTGTAAGCATGGATTGGCGGAGTCGTCAAGACCACTTCGTTGAAAAGACTCGACAAATATTAGATTTTTTAATATACAATGTGCTTTGCACGATTTTTTCTAAATCCATAACTCAACCCCGAGTAAAGCTATGCCAAAGGCCAAAAAAGAAGCCACTTCATTCTCTTACCTCATTGAAAAAAAGCGCGACGGCGGTGAATATACCGACGAAGAAGTCCGCAGCATTGTCGATGCTATTTTAGACGAGGAAATGCCCGAGTTCCAGCAGTCTGCTTGGATCATGACCAATTTCTTTAAAGGAATGTCTGCTCAGGAAATTGCCTACCTGGCAGAAGAAATGATGCTTTCCGGAGAAGTCATTGAAATGATGGATGTTTCCCGTCCGAAAATTGAAAAATATTCGACTGGTGGGGTGGGCGATAAGACCACACTCGTGCTGGGCCCATTATCTGCGGTTGCGGGTGTTGCCATGCCTCTCATGAATGGATACGACGAGGAATTTCTCACTTCCAATTGTGAAAAATTAAAGGCCATTCCCAAAATCAAAACGGATCTGGAATTGGACGAATTTCATGCTCTTGTCCGAAAGCACGGATGTGCATTTGCGGAGCGGAATGAAGAAATTTCTCCGGTAGAGAATATTTTGTACGATCTGCGCCAAAAGATCGGTGCGATTCCTTCCATCCCATTTATCACTGCTGGTACTTTGAGCCGTAAGTTTGCTTCCGGTGCTGAGGGCGTGGTGGTCGATGTAAAGTGGGGTAAGGGTTCCTTCATTCGTGATGCCGAGGATGCCAAACAATTGGCCCGATCCATTACCCGTGTCGGCCGGATCATGAAGCGCCGTTGTGTCGCTCTGGTAACCGATAATAACCAACCGCTTGGTACCTGTCTCGGTGCATCCCTCGAACTTAAGGAAGCCATCGAACTGCTCAAAGGGGAAGGTCCTGAAGATTTACAGGACTTGGTCATGAAGCTGGGCATGGAAATTGTCCGTCTTGCCGGTGTTGCCGGTTCCACACTTTCTGCTAAGCAAACCGTGCGCAAACATTTGGAAGACGGGTCCGCCCTTGAAAAATTCAAGGATGTGGTGGCTGCCCAGGGAGGAGATACCAAAGTGATTGATGATCCTGAAAAACTCCCCACGGCAAAACATGCCAAGAAATTACCTGCTCCCAAACGTGGTTATGTACACACCATTGATGCGGGCCAATTGGCACGCGGTGTACAAATTCTTGCTTATGGAAGTGGCGATAAATTTGACCCCGCTGTCGGGGTTGCCGAACTCAAGAAGGTGGGCACCCAGATGAAACAGGGTGAGCCCTTGATGATGATTCATTACAACGATGAGAAACGCCTCAAGGAAGCCATGGAATATTTCAAGGCTGCTTACCGCTTGGCTCCCAAACGCCCAAACCCTGCACCCCTTGTGGTCGAGCGGGTTGCGTAAGGATTTTTTTAGATTTAATTCAAACACAAAAAAGCCTCCCATCATCCGGGAGGCTTTTTTTTGCCTGTTTTGAACAGAAGAAATTAAATCTTCTTATACCCGGCCCTGGTAGGAACGGTCATCCGTGCTGATCTTGATCACATCATCCTTCTTGATGAAGAGGGGTACCATCACGGTAATGCCTGAGGAAATCGTCACTGGTTTTTGAACATTTCCAGCGGTATCGCCACGAATGGCATCTGGTGCCTCAACCACCGTGGCTTCCACCGATGCGGGCAGGTCGAGGCGTACCGCCTTATCGTCGACCAATAAAATATCGTAATTGTTTCCTTCCACCAAAAAGATCTCGTCGTCCCCGATCATATCTTCGTCAAGAATGGTATCCTCATAGGTCTCCAGGTCCATGAAGTGAAACCCATCATTATCCTTGTAACTGTATTCCAACTTGATGGTGGTGGTGTGTAAAAATTCCACATTATCGGTGGAGCGGAACTTGGTGGTGGTGGTCGCTCCATTGTGCAGACTGCGCAGGGTAGTCTGTACAAACCCCGCCTGTCTTCCCTGGGTACGGTGTTGCATTTCCAGTACGATATGGGGCGTGCCTTGGTAGAGGATTGCCCGTCCTTTACGAATTTCTGTGGGTGATGCCATAATACTTT
>JAYNJW010000059.1:0-4867 GCA_038110535.1 Opitutia bacterium
ATCGCTCATACTTGGTGCCTTGTTGCTGATCGGATTATGGCCACTTTCGATTTCTTCCCGTATTGATAGGGAAATCGATAAGAAGTACTCTCACCCCGGCACAAGCTCCCTCTCCAAACCTGCATGTTGCCCGGTGGACGAGGAAGTATCGAACAGTCCTTCCTTACCTGTTGAATAAATTGTCATGGAAACATATCTAAAATTTGCAAACGACAATCTATGGGCGGAGCTATGGCCCGAACTGTCTCTTGGACTGGGAGCTTTGCTTGTTCTTGGGATCAGTTTATTTTCCAATTCCCAAAAGAAAGCGGGCGATTTTGCGGTTCTTTTTCAATTCTTTCTTCTCCTCATCCATCTGCTTGATTACCTGCTCATTAGGCATACTTTTGACCGGGAAAGTTTTTCAGGTATGCTCAAACATGGCATTCATCAAGACATCATGCGGAGTTTCTTTTTGTTATCCTCCCTCCTTGTGTCCCTTTTGGCCCAAGGTTTCTTAGGGGGAAGGAAATTGCGTATTGGAGAATTTCATCACCTTGTAATGGTTGCGACTGCTGGCTTGATGATTCTATGTCAGACCCAGAACTTTCTCCTATTTTTTGTTGCCTTAGAAACAGTCGCATTGTGTTTTTATCCTCTCGTAGCTTACGATAAGGACTCAGCTAAAAGCCTGGAGGCAGGCATGAAATATTTAATTTTCGGTGCCCTCAGTTCTGCGTTGTTGTTGCTGGGCATTGTTTTACTGTACGGAGTGGGGGCCAATCCAGCTGCTTGGGGTGCGACTGCAGCCAATGTCGGTTGGTCAGATTCTTTCTCCTACGATGGTCTGTACCACCTGCTTGCCCAGAACCCTGACCATTTGCTTTTACGGGCAGGGGTCGTACTTATTATATCTGGAATTGCTTTCAAAATAGGTGCCGCTCCTTTTCAGATCTGGGTGCCTGATGTTTATCATGGTGCCCCCATGCCGGTCACTGCATTCCTAGCAGTTTCATCGAAAGCGGCAGGATTTTTCGTGTTGATCACTCTGGTCAACGGACCCTTCGCAGGCATGAGTGATTTTCTGCTTCCTCTGCTTGGATTTGTGGCTACCTTTACCATCTTTTTTGGAAATCTTGCAGCTTGTTCCCAAAGAAATCTCAAACGAATGCTGGGACTGTCCGGAGTGGCTCATGCGGGGTACTTGATGGTTGCGGTGATGGCATCGATGATTCTTCCTGGTAGCAGTGACCGGGCAGTTTGGATTTTATTTTTCTACTTGTTCACCTACTTGATTGCCTCCTTTGCGGTCTTTGGCATTATGGGCATGGCAAAGGTTTCCGATGATTCCGAGCATGAATTTTCGGACTATGAAGATTTATCCAAGAAAAAACCTTGGGCAGGTCTGACCTTGGTAGTCGGTATTGGTTCATTGGCAGGCATTCCTCCCCTTGCCGGATTTATCGGAAAATTGCTTCTCTTCAGTGTGGCTTTTGAGACCAAACTATATTTGTCTCTTGTTGCGATGGTTATTGGCGTAGTGATTTCGATTTACTATTATTTTGGATGGATACGGGAGATTTGTTTCCATCCCCGTCCCGTTTTTGAGGATGACGACCCCAAACCTGACCCATGGATAGGGTCGGAAGCCTTTGGTTTGCACAAAGCGGTGATGCTTTCCTTAGTTTTTGCTTCTATTTTCCTTGGTCTGTGGCAAGGGCCATTGGGGGATGCTTTTTAGAATTTGCCCTGTGAATTATTTTTTTTGAATTCGATTAAATTGCCCGGGTGGCGGAATTGGTAGACGCGCTAGATTTAGGATCTAGTGTCGAAAGGCGTGGGGGTTCGAGTCCCCCCCCGGGCACTCCGATGTTTTCATAATATTTTGAACAAAAGTCTCTTATGGGGTTGATCCTCCTTGGACTACCATAAATCCGTTCTTGCTTTGCCTGAAAGCTTTGCCATTGTGAACAAGATGAGAATCTCTTGTCTTTCTTTTTTAAAACAAGGCTGGTTTGGTTTACCGTTATTTTTTCTGGGGTTGGGTTCGCTTGCCTTTAGCCAACTAGAAGAGTCCGAGAATATAAAAGAGTGGAGTGCGGATCAAATTGCCTCTTCCATTGCCTCAAAAGTTTCCCAATCTGAGACAATGCTCGAAGATATCCGTAGAGATTTTCAAGCTTCCTTGAGCAACGATTTTTCCTCATTGGATACAAAGCTTTCCTCTGCTGATTTGGCCAAGGAAGACAAAGCAATCCTTCTTTCCCAACTCGATAACCTTAAATCCCGGCACCAAGAGCGTGACCTTTCGATGAATGAATCGATCGCTCAAACCGCAGGTCGGATAGCGGATTCAAAAGAAATCTTTTCCGATCTAAAGGATAACTTTGCCGGCAGGTTGGAAGAGACCCGTTCCGCTTTGCTTGCCCTGCATGAAAACCTGCAAGGTTCCTTGGTCGAGCTCGAGGCAATCTCAACCATGGCGAGCGGGCTGAGTAAAGATTTTAGCTATGAAATCGCATCATTGGATGCACAAGCGGATGAGAAACTTGCCCAGAATCTTCCTGCCCCCCCAGAGAAAACCACAAAAGTGCAGCCAACAACATCATTGGGAAGAAAAATCTCCTCAGTGATTCAGGCACGTGAAGCCCTTCCTCTCCGGCACTCTCAAAAAATTGGAAATAAAGTACAACAATCTACACCCAGCCAATTTGGGAACTTATCTCCTAACTCCAATGCTGACGACGATGGCGTACTCGCTCGGTTAAGAAAGGAACTGGACGACTCCAAGAGTTTTCAAACCGAATTATCGGCGGATTCTGCTGAACTAAAATCTGATTTGCGCAAAGCATACCGTGAGATCGTGTCCTTGCAGACAAACCTAAAGGAGTCGCAACTGATCATTGATGAATTGGAAAATGCCAAGAAAAGTCTCTACAAAACTACCGATGGGGGACCAGCTACCGCCCAGACCGTGAGTAAGGAAATCAACCGTCTGGAAAGAGAGCTAGAACAGGCGAGGGAGGACTTGAGACAATCCAGGCAAAGTCTTCTGCTTGAGCAGCAACGCTCGAACGCAATGATCAGTTCCATTACCACCGAGCTTGAGAGGACCAGAAGGGAACTGGATTACGCCCGGCAAATGGCACATGCCAGTGGTGCAAATTTTGAAAGACTGGCCTTTTTGGAGCGCGAATTAGCCCAAGCCAAAAGAGCTTTGCAGAGTGCCCAGGCCCAACCTGTTGAACCTGGGACAGAAGATTTTGTAAATCTTCAAGAGGAATTGCGTAAGTCCTTGGGTGAAATTGCACGCATGCAAATTGAATTGTCCGAAAAAGAAAAGCTTCAGGAAGAATTGCTCCAATTAAAAAGTACGATGGAACAGATGGAGGATACTCCCTCAAGATCTGCCAGTCCCGCTTTTGTGAACAAGTTATTGGTTGAGTTAAACGCGGCGAACTCTGAGATTGAACGTTTACAGAAAGGAAATTTAGCCGAGAGGGAAGGACTTTCTGCTGATGTGGTTACTTTGCAGGACCAGTTACAAGCGACTCAGACAGAGTTGGATCGAGTCAGGCAAGAATTTGCCACTACCAAAGAAGATATTGCTAGGCGTGAATTTGAATTTGCCACCACAATTAAGAAACTCGAAGAAGAAGCTCAGCTCGCCGAATCCGTTCTCCAGCAAGCCTCGGAAGGGAAATTGCCTATGGTGCCATTTGTCACAGAAATGGAAGAGGATTTAGCTGCCTCAGAATCCAGGATTCGGCTTCTCTCAGATCAGTTTGCAAACGAACAAAAACGAGCCTCTGAAGTGATTGAGGAACTAACACAGGAGCTTGAGCTTGCCCAGGCAAGAAACAAGCAATCTTTGGACCAGTTGTCTCGCCGAGAACTCGAGCTTACCAGTAAAAATCAGGAAGTTAGCTCCCTTGCCCAAGAAAAGAAAGACCTCGAGGAAGAATTAGAAGTGGTGAAGGTTATTGCCGGGCAATTGCAGGATTTAAACCAAGTATTGGAAGACACCAAAGAGACTCAATCCGTCCAGACTCAAACAAGTGATCAGGTGGTGGGTTCCCTGAGAGACGAATTAAACCGTGCTAAAATTGAGTTGGTGGTCGCCCTGGAAGAAAAAGAGAAAATGCAAGATGAGTTTTCGGGCCGCTTAAACAATTTGGAAATGCAATTGGAAGATGCGAGGAATGAAATGTTTGAAGAACAAGAGATTTTTCAAGAAACCACCAGCGAGTCAAAAATTCTTGTTGCCGAGCTGAAAACCGAGCTGGAAGCTGCCCGGGCGGAAATTGCACAGATGAAAAGGAGTGGAGTTTCTGAATCTGTCGAAACCAAGCAAGCGGTCGCACAACTGGAAGAAGCTTTGGGCACTATTCGAATTTTGCAGGAAAGCTTACAAGAAGCGGAAGCCGCTAACCTAGAAGTCGATAATTTAAGAACCGAACTCGCTGATACTATGGCCGGGCAATTGTCCAAATTTGAGGAAGTGGAGAGCGAAAAATCAAATCTTCAAAACAAAGTTCTTAATCTAGAGGCTGAAATTGCCCTGTTGCGGGAATCAAATAGTGGTACTCAAGTTGCACAGCTTCGTTCGAGTGCGGATTTACAGGCCAAGTTGAATTCTTCAAACGATGAGATCACCAGGCTGCGGAGTCAATTGTTACAATCGGAGGAACTCGGGGTTGGCTCACTTGTGCAAATGGAAGATGAATTAGCGGCCCTGAAAAATGAAAATGACGAACTCAAGTCTGCCCTCCAATCCAATGTGGCAACCGATAAGGTAACGATTGAAGCTTTGCAGAAGGAATTAGCTCTCGCTCAAAGAGAACTAGGAGAACTCGGGGTTGGCTCACTTGTGCAAATGGAAGATGAA
>JAYNJW010000059.1:4967-9099 GCA_038110535.1 Opitutia bacterium
TCAAAGAGAACTAGGAGAACTCGGGGTTGGCTCACTTGTGCAAATGGAAGATGAAGTTGCGGCCCTCAGAAATGAAAATGATGAGCTCAAGTCCTTGCTCCAGTCCAGTACAGGTACGGATGCAGATACGATTGAAGCTTTGCAAAAGGAATTAGCCTTGGCTCAATCGAGACTGATCGAACTTGAAAACCTGGATTTGCCAGATCAAGCATCTCCACCGCAGACTCCTCTACCCGGACAAGCGACTACTGATCCTTCGATGATCCAAAAAGCGATGGATTTGGAAATGAAGCTTGAGATGGCTCTGGCCAGAATTGAACAGATGGAAGGCAAACAACTTGCCCCCAATAATGCCAATATCGATTTGCTGGAAGAACAACTTGCCCAAGCAAATCTCACCATTGAAGACTTAAATTCCCAGATTGAAAGTATGATTTCCAAACAGGCAGAGGCAGAGCTTGAATTAGCAATGTTAGAAAATGCTTCCATACCTGATCCTGATAAGCAAGAAAGATTGTCAAGCGAAGAAAAGGCTTTGTTCGTTGATGAAATAAATTCCTTAAAAGAGGAACTCAAATCAGCCAAAGAAGAATTTGCACAAACCAGTGCACGATCCCCAGAGATGTCTGAATTGCAGGAGGAATTAAGGCTGGCAGTTGCGGAGAGTTTTGAATTGCAAATGGAATTAGAGCAGACACAGCTTCGACTCAAGAAACTGGAGGAACTTTCTTCGATGGATCCTAGTGCTGAAACTATTCAGCAGATAACACAAAAGGCCAATGAGGCCCAAGCCAATGCACAGGCACGGATTGATGAATTAACCAATGCACTGAAAAATTCTGAACTTCTGAGATCAGAGACGGAGGACCTCGTAACCGCCTTGGAAAACCGAGCGAACCAAAGCAAAGATATATCGAACGATCCCAGGTTTATTGAATTACAACAAGAAATGCTGGCCTTGCAAAGTGATTTGATAAGCATTCAGGAAATGACCGATCCGCGAGTTCAGGAATTAGAAGAAAAACTCAGGAATAGCCGGGAAGAGGGCGTCCGACTGAATACCGAACTTCAGGGGGTTTTGAATGAATTTTCCAACTTTAAGACTTCTCTGAATACCTTAGAGGATGAAAATAGACGATTGCGCGATGTCTCTCTTGCCAATGCCAGAAATCAAGCGAACGAGGCAGGCGAGGGCATGCAACGCCAAATTAACAACCTCAGCAGGGAGAATGCGAATCTTGTCAATCAGGTGGAAGAAAAAGATGCCAGAATAAATGGCTTAAGGGAGGAATTAGCCCAACTCTCGACAAAGGACACGGACAGCACAACCCGAAACCAAGTTTTGCAATTACAAATGCAACTACAGGCTGCAGAAGATGCCAGCAGCCAAGCAAAGATGGAAACACAGAGAATCCGGGAGGAATTAGAATTCGCCAACAGAAGCCTTGCTTCTTTGCAGTCAAGAATGCGAGATTTCGAAAACAGTTCTTCCAGTACAGAACCCCTTATTAGTGCCGATCAGTTGAGTGAAATGGAGGATTTAAAATCCCAAAATAATTTATTGAAAGACCAACTTGCTGCGATGAGTTCTGTTCCTGGTCGCGAAGATCTCGAAAGTAGAATCAAAGAACTCAACCAGAGAAACCTTGCCTTAACTGTCGAATTAGATCAGGAGCGCATTATTATTGATGACTTGAAAGATGAGCTATCCAACTCCCGCTCGATCAAGCAAGAGGTCTTGGAGAGAGGCAAGGCTTCCCAGTTAAAAGCGGATCTTCTAAACGAAGAATTATCGGGTGCAAAGACCCGGATTCAGTCCTTGGAGAAAGCACTGATTGCCGCTCGTGAAGCGATTCGTGTGCTCCAAGGTGGAGGAAGCCAAAGCTCGATGATTCAAGTTTCCAACCCCAGCAATTTTTCCACTAATCTAGGTGCTCAAAATTCCCGATTTGGATCGTTTTCGGATACGCCTACTGGCAGGTTTAGGCGTGATTCATTGCCTGAGTATTCCCCAGTCCGTCCCCGAAGTATTCTGCCAAGCGTAAGTAACCCCGCCACCATTAAAAACGATGAGGGAGGGAATGCGAACCTGCAAATACAAGCAAAAGTTCAGTTTTTGGACAATAAGGTCAGACCGGCCGGTTTTACGGAGTTCTTTTTGGTAGACCGTGATTTGGCCACGGTCCTTAGTGAGGAGGGAATTAGACCGCCTACCCAAGAGGGTATACAGTCCCATGCGGAGTATTGGGCTCGTTCTGTCCAACGCGGATATCAATTTCCTGGCATTGCCGCCAAAATCAGGAATGCATTGGCCCGGGCAAGTTTGAGAAGGATCAAGACCAATTCTTTAGGGGTGGGCAATGTGGATGATCTTTCCGATGGACAATATTTTATCATTGGGGCTTCTACCCTTGGTCAAGTCGGGGTGGTATGGTCCAGCTCAGTTAACCTTAACAACGGAGATAATATCATAAGCCTCGATCTAAAGGACGCCGCCTGGGCTCAGTAAAAATTTTTCTTACTCCTTTGGTCTCCCTCCCAAAATATCTCCAGAGTTGAGATATTGGATGTTTTTGGGTTAGTATATAGGGATTGAAAATTCCTTCCCATATCCCTGCCATGACTCTTCGCGGAGTGGTGTTGTTTCCCCACGCTATGTTACCTCTAAGAATTTTTGAAGACAGGTATAAGAAGATGCTCGCGGATGTTCTTCAAAAAGACAGGATGTTTGCAGTGGTTGCTGAGCGAGAAAAACATTACGCTGATGAGACCCTTGAAGAGCCACCATTTGAAGTTGCCACAATTGGCCTAATCAGGGTTTCCAAAGAAAATACCGATGGAACTTCATTTGTTATGCTTCAAGGAGTTTCTCGAATACGGATTAAGTCCATTATTCAAGAATATCCATACCGTATTTTATCGGCCGAAGCTTTTGAAACCATAGTCGAACAGGGACGACCAACCATGCGGAACAAAATTATTGATGCCCTTGTACAAAATAAAAAGCTTGGTGGTGAGGTTACCAACGAAACATTGGAATACCTAAATATTGTCGATGATGATGCAACCTTTATTGATTTGGCAGCATTTACTTTATGCAAAAATACGATCCGTAAGCAGGCCATGCTTGAGGTGCAAAGACTGCATAGAAGAGAAGAAATGTTTTTTGACGATCTTATGAAAGAAAACTTACAACTCGCCTTCCACAAAAATTTTATTGATCAGGGAGAGATTCCTGACTTAGACCGAAATTAGTATTTCGTGCTAATGTTTTGAAAATTGGATGAAAAAATACACAGAGGAAGAAAAAACCAGACGAATTAATCATTTTAGAAAGGTTGTTTATTTCCGCTCTCTTTTTGGCTGGATCTTTGCAGGGGTAGGAATTTGTCTGTTCGGAGTTGGGTTAAAAAATATGGGAAACCCCCTCGTCCTAATCAACGGGCTACTCTTTTTCGGTTATGGACTCTTTATGGTTTGGCAGACCAAGAGAGCCAAAGCGAAGTTGGATGGAAATGAGTAAAGCGTTCGGCTAACTCGTCCAAAATTGGGGGTGTAGCTTTTTGGCTTCTGGATTTTTCTCTTCGCAGAAATATACGGCCATGCGAAGATACCCGAGTGTCCATTCCGGGGTATCAGGTTTTAATTTTCTAACTTCCTCGAAAATTGACTCGGCGGCTCTACCTCTGAGTTCGTAAAGTTCTCGAATCCCAATATCGAGTAAGTCTCTAGCTACCCTGACATCCATTCTAGGAATCCGCATAATGGGAGATGCCATAGCTTCCCTGTCTACCTTTTTCTTTTTCTTTCGATTTTCAAGCAAGGGTTCACCCTCTCCTTGTTTGCCTAAGAGAATGTCTAGGGGAATGATATCCTCGATTGCCATTAGTAAAAAAACAGATTACCGACTAAATTTATTCCCAATGGCAACTAAATTCGTTAAGCTAAAGCCAAGAGATAAGAATCTTGCCAGCTGATCGCCAATTGAATCATTATCCTATAGAGCGGGCGTAGTATATCGGTAGTATGTAAGCTTCCCAAGCTTGAGGGGCGGGTTCGATTCCCGCCGCCCGCACCAAATCAAAAAAAGTTTTTGGTGGTGGCGAAACCCAGAATCGAACTGGGGACACAA
>JAYNJW010000060.1:0-8182 GCA_038110535.1 Opitutia bacterium
AAAATTAGCCACTGGCTTACTGAGCATGGACAAACTGTCCGCGTGCTCCACTCCGATTTGAAACAACGTGATAGAATGAAGGCACTAGAGGAATTCAAGCAGGGTAATGTAAAGATTCTCTGTGCAACCGATGTGGCATCACGCGGTTTAGACATCTCCAATGTGACCCATGTAATCAATTACGATGTTCCACAACACTCGGAAGATTATGTGCATCGAATTGGAAGAACCGGGCGTGCCCGAACGGAAGGGGAAGCCTTTACCCTTTGTAAACCGGAAGAACTCTCGTTTGTTGATTCGATTGAAAAGTTACTGGGTAATTCCCTACCCCGGAAAGTGGTCGAAGGATTCCCCTATCGAAATGAACCAGACAGCCTCGTACCAACCACCCCAGTAGTTTCCCGTAAGCGTAATCGTGGGTTTGGCGGGCAATTAAGTTTTGGAGGGCGGCGAAGGCGCTAACGAACGCGAATTACGGGGGTGACCGGTTGGATAAACTTGGTCGTTTTGCGAATTGGTTTACTCACTACATCAGCAGTGGCCCCGACCACCGCTTTTACCGGGGTGACTACTGCTTTTGTGGCAAGACCCGTGGGCTTGGTGATCAGTCCACATCCACTGATTAATAAAGCCACATGGCTTGCTAAAATTACCCTAAAAAAGCTCTTGCTCATGCTATGCACTAGGAGTAATGAGCAAGACTTCGCAAACAAAAAGGGTTACTTCCTCTTGCCATGCCGTATTATGATCTGCCCTATGCCTTTTGAATTTTAAATGACTGAATCTTACAATTTGCTTTATCTGCTCCCTATCATTGCCGCATTGATCGGGTGGGCCACTAATTACTTGGCTATCAAAATGTTGTTTCATCCTCGTGAACCGAAAAAGATTCTTGGATTAACTTTTCATGGGGTTTTCCCAAAAAGACAGGTCCAAATTGCAGAAAAACTGGGAGAACTCGTAGCCAATGAATTGTTTTCGATGAAGGATGTGGCTAAACAGATTGAAGAACTTTCAACGCAGCCCGAAGCACTGGAGGAGGTAGGAAAGAGAATCGAAAAAACGATCCGCGGAAAATTAATCGGCGCCTTCCCTGTGCTCTCCATGTTTCTGAGCGATGAGATGATTGAAAAAGTGACCAGTCTGTTTAAAGGAGAATTGAAAGATTTTTTGCAAGCATCCGCTCAGGGTCTAGCTTTCAAGCTGGAAGAATCTATTGATGTACATGCCTTGGTTAGAGAAAAAGTTGCCGCATTTTCATCCGACAAAGTCGAGGAACTTTTGATTGGATTTATGGAAAAGGAGTTCCGTTTTATAGAAAAAATCGGGGCGGTCTTAGGATTCCTAATTGGATGCGTGCAGGTTGTTCTGCTTTCTGGTTTTTAATTTAAAATGATAACAGTATTTGATCACCTTTGTGGATTGCCAAACGCTTATTCACAGAACAAAGATTTACCTGCATGACTGAACTGCCAGATAAAATTGCTCAAATTTTGGAAAATTCTTTCCACTTTTGGACAACTCCATCTGCACGGATTCAGGCGTTTGTTATCGTACTATCCATACTACTGGCATGGATAGTAACCAAGCGAGTAAGGCCACAAATTCTTAAATTCACTCAGGACCCGACCCGACCCTCATGGATCGAACAATCGATCCGTATTCTGACGCTCTTACTCCTGCCCCTCTTTCTTCTCATTTTTTCTTTGCTGAGCCGTGGACTCTTAGAACGATTCCAACTAGCATCGGTTGACCTACTCAATCCATTTGTTAATGCCATAACGGCATGGCTTATTTATCGACTGGTCGCTGGATTTACCCATAATAGGTTTTGGATACGCTGGGCTGCAGTTCTGGCGTTTGGGATGGCTGCCTTGCAAAGCTTTGGTTTGCTCAAGCCAACCTTTGATTTTCTCGAGTCTGCCTCCTTTGCAGTGGGCAAAAGTAACCTGTCCGTGCTCGATCTAGTAAATGGTATTTTCATTTTGCTTTTTCTCCTTTGGATAAGTTCTTTTTTGGGTAGTGCTGGGGAGTCAAAAATTCGTCAACTGCCCAACCTTCCCCCATCCCTTCAGGTACTTTTGGCCAAGGTTGTCCGCGTATTGTTAATATTTCTTAGTTTTGTGGTGGCGATGTCCACCATCGGGTTGGACCTCTCGTCTTTTGCCCTGCTTGGTGGTGCGATCGGTGTGGGTATTGGATTCGGATTACAAAAAGTAGTTTCTAATCTGGTCAGCGGTTTAATCCTGCTACTCGATCGGTCGATCAAGCCCGGAGATGTGATCGAAATCGATAATACCTACGGGTGGATTAATTCTCTGCGTGCCCGCTATGCATCGATCATTACCCGGGATGGCAAGGAGCATCTCATTCCCAACGAAGACTTGATCACGAACCGGGTGGTCAACTGGTCATTTAGTGACAAAAATATCCGGGTTCGGGTTCCTGTCGGAATCTCCTATGATTCCGACCCCCGATTGGCCATGGAACTCTGTGTGGATGCTGCCCGGTCCTCTGGTCGGGTCCTAAGCGATCCAGAACCTCGTTGTTTGCTTACCGAATTTGGGGATAACTCAGTAAACCTTGAACTTAGGTTTTGGATCAATGATCCATCCAATGGGGTGGGTAATGCAAGAAGTGAAGTTTTGCTAAGTATTTGGGACAGATTCAAGGAGGCAGGAATCTCTATTCCTTTTCCTCAACGAGATCTCCATTTGCGTAGTTGGCCCGATGGAATAAGCAAACATTTGCAATAAGTAAGACCCCATTTTTTGGCAATTCTTTCCCGGACGGAGAGAATTCTTCCAAGCTTGCCAATAACGGGGTTTATCTGTTTTATCAACCCCTTTGTCATGACACATTTAAGCTTAGATTCTGTTTCATTTATTCATGCGCTAGCCATGGCACCTTCGGGTGATCCATCGGCACCAGGAGGAGGACTGATGGGGTTTTTACCTATGATCCTGATCTTTGTTGCCTTTTGGTTTCTTCTGATCGCACCTCAAAGAAAAAAGCAAAAAGAGCACGATAAAATGATCAAAGCCCTCGAGAAAGGAGCCCAAGTTAAAACAGTTGGTGGAGTTTTTGGAACTGTTACCGGGGTTAAGGATGATCGCTTCGTCGTCAGGATTGCAGAGAATGTGAAGGTGGAAGTGGCCAAGGAAGCTATCTCTGCCAAAATCGATTAAAATCTCCAATCATTTGCGAGTGGACACCATGCCACTGCAGTTCATTCCCTCCACGCTTTAAATCAATCATGAACCGTTCAAACACCTGGAAGCTAATTCTCACCGCACTTCTAGCGGCAATGAGTGTATCTTTGATCCTCCCTTTTGAAGACCGGGAACTTGGAGACTATGCCCTTTCGCAAGTTACTTCGGATGCCAATGCATCCAATCATGCCGGGCATGAAAGATTTTCTGAAGTCATTGACAACCTCAGGTTGCAAATACCCAACGATCAACCGATTGATTACTCCGCCCTGAGAGATTATGGAAAGCGCAACCGTTTGGACTATGCCGCCTTTTTTCAACCACCCAATGGAGTCCTTGGTATTGTTGGTTCCCGACTGCTTCCTTTTCTGGTCAAACCAGGTATCCGGGCTGCTCATCTCAAAGATCGAGATAAAAGAAACGATCTAGTACTCCGGACCCTGCTCAAAAAATCGCAGGCTGCCATCAAGCGTGGTTTAGACCTTCGCGGGGGAATAGCTTTCACAATGGAAGCAACTGATTTGAACATCACTGCTGACATGGATCAGGCATCGGGAGCTTCGCCGATGGACAAGGTGGTGGAAATTATGAGCGAACGTCTCAATGCCTTTGGGGTGGCAGAAACGATAGTCCGCAAAAAGGGTGACCGGGCCATTGAAGTACAAATTCCTGATCTTACCACCAAGCAGGACCCTGGAATCATCAATGAATTACAAAAGCCCGCAAAGTTGGAATTTCGGATTGTAAATGTTAACAGTGAGGCCCCCGTTCCGGCACTGGAGGGTGAGGAATGGACAGATGATGACGGTATTCCCTATGTTGCCTTGTTGCGCAGTGATGCCCAGCCCAACGAACGACCGGTCTGGGTGCGTCGATTATGGTCAGCGGATGGAGAAATCATTTCTGAAGCTTACCCTCGACAAGATCAAATGGGTGGATGGGAAGTGGGGCTGGACTTTACCCAAGAGGGCGGAAAAATATTTGCCGATTTGACTGGCAGAATTGCAGATATGGCTGATTTAACCACTGGTATGCCTGGCCGACTGGCCATCGTTCTTGATGGACAACTTGAAAGTGCTCCAACTGTAAAAGAAAGAATTGGTGGAGGCAGTGCGGTCATCACCGGAAATTTTAGTTTTCGCGAAGCCAAAATGCTCTCTGACATTCTCAATAATCCGCTCAAAGTCTCGCTTACGATTGGCGAGCAGTATGAAGTTTCTCCGACTCTTGCAGCCGGTGCCTTATCGAGCAGCTTAAATGCTTGCCTCCTCGGTGCTGTACTGGTGGTCGCTTTTATGATTCTTTGGTACAAAGCAGGTGGGCTTGTTGCCGTCCTTTCCGTAGGATTAAATGTTCTCTTAGTCATTGCTATCCTTGCCGGTATCTTTCAGGCAACTTTCACTCTTCCGGGAATGGCCGCCCTTGTTCTGACTATCGGAATGGCAGTAGATGCCAATATTTTGATTTTTGAACGAATAAGGGAAGAATTGCGAGCAGGCAAAAGTTCGGAGAATTCTCTGGAAGGTGGTTATGCTAAAGCTTTTTCCACGATTATTGATGCCAACCTGACCACATTGATCACTGCAAGTATCTTGATTTGGCTTGGTACTGGACCAATCAAGGGATTTGGCATCACTCTAGCCATAGGTATCGCGACTTCGGTGTTCTGTGCCCTGTTTGTCAGTAGGATTTTCCTTTCGCTTTTGCTCAAATCAGGAGTGAATAATTTAATCAGCCTACAAAGCATCCAAAAAGCGGAGCCAAAAGAAGCAATCGATTTCCATCGCTACCGAAAACTCGCATTTCTTGCATCATGGATCATTGTAGCAATTGGTCTCTTTTCGGTTTATTCCAAAAAAGATACTATTTTAGGAATTGATTTTCGGGGAGGTGAAGAACTAGTCGCCGGGTTCTCGGAATCCATTGATGCGGGTGACATCGAGGCATCCTTTAAAAGCAATCCTGACCTAGGTGAAGTCCAGCATGTTTATCGCTCTGAAGTTGGATCAGGCGAAGGAGCAAGTAGACTGGTCCTGCAAACAGAAGAAGGGAAATCCCGACAAGCCCTTGCCCATCTGCAAAATCAATTCCCGAATGCCTCGTTAACCGAGGAAGGATTGAGTAATATCGGCGGATCAGTAAGCGAGCAAATTAAGAGCGATGCCATTCTTTCCGTTTCCGTAGCCCTGCTTGGCATACTGCTTTATGTTGCCCTGAGATTTGAAATGGGCTATGCCATTGGGGCAGTTGTTGCCACGATCCACGATATCTTAATGACGGTTGGCTTATTTGTTCTGATTGGTCATTTGTCGGATGGTATGATTTGCTCAGGGCAATTTACCGCACCCATGCTTGCTTCCATTTTGATGATTGTGGGATATTCCATCAACGATACGATTGTGGTTTTTGATCGGATTAGGGAAGAACTGGAACTCAATCCTGTGACAAACCTCAGGAAAATTGTGATCATTGCAATCAATCGTGTCCTTTCCCGTTCCATCTTAACTAGCTTTACCACGCTTTTGGCTGCTACCTCCCTGTGGATATTCGGAGCTGGGATCATTAACGATTTTGCCTTCGTTTTTGTGATTGGTATCCTGACTGGTACCTTCTCTTCGATTTTTATAGCCAGTCCAATTTTTTATTTTTGGCACAGGGGAGACCGTAAACATGTGGAAGATGGTGAACTCTTACCCAAGTATGATTGGCAAACCTCAAAATAAAGATTCCTAGAAACCTCTATTACTTATCGCTCGGCATTGAAGCATTGGATCGAGCAGCAAGCGGATCAAAAATCCGTTGATCTTTTAAAGAGAAAAATAGGAGTCTCCTCGTTTTTGGCCAACTTGCTCGTACAAAGAGGAATCAAAGACCCCGTCCTTGCCCAACAGTTCCTCAAGCCGAAGCTAAGGCATTTGGATGACCCCTTTCGTATTAAAAATATGGATTTGGCCGTTTCCCGAATTCTCCAAGCTAGGGAGAAAGAAGAGAGGATATTAGTGGTCGGGGATTATGATGTGGATGGGATCACCTCGACAGTCATGACCAAACAGGCATTGGAATCGCTCGACTTAGTCGTGGAAACAGTAATTCCAAAACGACTGAGCGAAGGCTACGGTCTGACCAAAGAAGTGCTTGAGCGGGGTCTCAAAAATGGCAAATTTGGCTTGGTAATCGCCCTTGATTGTGGAACCAACTCGGTCAAGGAAGCCGATTTTCTCAAGAAGTATGGAATCGATCTGATTGTGGTTGATCACCATCAACTAAAAGCTGGTGTTTTGCCTGATGCAATATTGATCAATCCACACCTTCAGCAAGAACAGGGTGAACCATGGCGATACCTCTGCACCGCTGGCTTATGCTTTAAACTGATCCATGCTCTATTTAAAAGGGTACGGAAATTAGACCTTTCTCAATTCAAAGATTTTTCCCCTAGGGACTTTCTCCCTCTTTGTGCGATCGGCACGCTCGCAGATCTCGTTTCCTTACAGGGGGAAAGCAGGATATTTTCCCACTTCGGAATCAAGCGTCTCTTTATTGATGCATCCCCAGGCTTGATTGCCCTGCTTAAGGAATGCGGACTAGACAAAACAATTGAACCGGAAACTGAAGATATTACCTACAAGCTCGCTCCACGTATCAATGCATGTGGCCGACTAAATGAGCCTGAAATTGCGGTTAATTTGCTACTCGAAAAAAACGCGGCTAATTGCAGGGATCTGGCCAAAAAGCTGACTGAATTTAATGACAAAAGGAAAGGGATCGAAGCACAGTTAACGGCAGATGCCCTTGCCCAGGCAGAAGAAATTTTTGCCGACCGTGCGGCGGTTGTAGTCACCGGAGATGGATATGGCTGGCATCCTGGGGTGGTTGGAATTGTGGCTGGAAAATTAGCTAGTTCCCTCAATAAGCCCTGCTTGGTACTAGCGAGATCGGAGGATGGAGAATACTGCGGTTCGGGTCGTGGTGTGCCTGGTATAAATCTGGTCGATATATTGTCTGCATGCCAAGACAAGTTATCCCATTGGGGCGGACATCCAGCCGCAGTCGGACTTGGTCTGCAGGAGAAAAACTTGGATGGTTTTATTTCTCAATTCCTCGAAACTGTTGATAAAAACTCCCTAGAACTGGATCAAGATTTTCCTCTGCCCATTCATGCCTTGGTCAAAAAGAGCGAATTAAGGTTCGAACTCTTGGACGAATTAAATGAACTCGGCCCCTTTGGACAGGATAATCCTGAACCTATTTTGGGAGTTAAGGAAATCGTACTTGATTCTCCCCCTAGGAGGATTGGGAATGGTGAACATTTTCAATTTTCCTTCGATAATGGAACTAGCTATATCCGAGGAATTGCATGGAGAATGGGCGACGATATTCCGCCACACTCCGAAAAACTGGACTTAGCCTTTAAATTAAGGAAAAATTACTGGAATGGAAATTATTCCCTCCAATTGGTCCTTGAAGACTGGAAATTGAGTGAACTGAGCTAGGTCTTACTTGTAAGGATTGATTTGCTCGTCCAGATACGCAAACGCTTCATCAATGGACATTCTATCCTGCTTGGTGGAATCGCGATCGCGTAAGGTGATCGAACCATCTCCCTCCAAAGTCTCAAAATCTACAGTAAGGGCAAAAGGAACACCGGCTTCATCTGCCCGTCGATATCTACGACCTATCGCTCCTGACTGATCATAAGCAACATTCCATTTACGCTGTAGAAGAGCGTATAATTCTTGTGCTTTCTGCACTAATTCAGGCTTGTTTTTTACCAAGGGCAAAACAGATGCCTTAATGGGTGCAACGCGGGGATGAAATTTCATAACGGTTCGCTTCTCACCGTCCACTTCATCAATTTGGTAAGCCGCACATAAGACCGCAAGGAAAGTTCGATCTACGCCGAGACTAGGTTCGATAACATGGGGCAAGTAGCGTTGCTTTGCTCCTTCATCAAAATATTCCAAACTTTTCCC
>JAYNJW010000061.1:0-3468 GCA_038110535.1 Opitutia bacterium
AAAAGGATGCGTTTGACCCCAAAATTGCCTCCTGGTGCTATGGTCAGGTCTTGGACATGGCCAAGAACGATTACGGCATGGGTGCGGGGGTTGTGTTTCTCAATTTCTTTCCAGGCTTATCAACTCTGAATGAGGCCAAAGATATTGCTTTGGGATCCGGTCGCAAGAATGCCGCAATTATTCCCGATACCTTTCATATGTATCTGGGTAAATCGGATTTTTCCGAGCTGGGGAAATTGAGAGGAGATTTTATCACCATTTTTCAATTTGCGGATTGCCCCGGGGGTATTAAGCCACATCCGGGCCGGGATGACGCCGCTCGCGTATTGCCCGGCGATGGGTTGTTGCCCCTTGTCGATGCACTTGGGCAATTGCGAAAAATTAATTACCAGGGGCCGGTTTCCTTGGAATTGTACAACCCCGAGTTACGGGCCCGTGAACCGGTTGGTTTTCTTGAGGAGGCTTTGGAAAAAACAGTAGCTGTCTGCGAGCAGGCCTCCGTATAGTTTTAGATATTTTGAGACTCTTAATTCTTCTAATCTTCTTATCTCTAAAAACAGGGTGCTAGATACCTCTTTGAATGTAATTGACTAATTCTGTTTATATTTTGATTAAATTATATCCCACCCCAAAGACAGTGAAATATTCATTAATTGTTTTAAAATCATTCTTATTATCAACCTCTTCGATTTGGGCTTTAAGCTCAGAGGAAATTGCCAGAAGGGCTTTCACTTCTGCCGTTTCTTTGGTGCTTTTTGATGATTATGGAAAGGCCATTAAAATAGGCAGTGGTTTTTTTGTTAAAGATGGAATTATAGCGACAAATTATCATGTCATCGAAGGTGCGAGCTCAGGAATTGCCAAAAGAGTTGGGAGGCAAAATAAATTAGTCTTGAAGAGTGTCATAGCAACCAATGCAAGGGTTGATCTTGCTTTAATACAAGTAGACAAAACAGGTATACCCTCTTTGCCTTTAAGTAGTGGAAGGAGACTCGCTGTTGGGCAAAAAGTTTTTGCAGTTGGTAGTCCAGAGGGGCTGGAAGGAACTTTTTCGCAAGGAATTGTAAGTAGTATAAGGGAAATTGGTGAGGACTATTACATTCAGATGACAGCACCAATTTCTTCGGGCAGTAGTGGGGGGCCAGTTTTGAACGATCAGGGAATCGTAGTAGGTGTATCAGTCGCTACCATTGCAAATGGACAGAATCTCAACTTCGCAGTTCCTAGCAAATATCTTTTAGATTTAATCAGTACTACCCAAACCAACCTAGTTTCCAAAGAAGCTGCTTCCGGAAGGCTGAATGTACAACGGTTTACTGGTTCTACTATGTTTGATTCTTCAAATATTTTACAACCTAAAACGGGTACGGTTACAAACGGAGGGGCTGGAACAAAAGCGAAAAATTTGATCGATCAGAAACCCGCGTCAAATGACACAAATAGCAACGATACTCTAATTTTTAGCCGTTAGAGTTCATTCATCATATGATATAATTTTCTTGCATTTTACTCTTAGTAATTTGGTAATTGTTCCACCCTAATCAATCAGTCAATGAATATACATCAGTTTCTTTATTCCCTTTTGTTGTCTGTTTCTTCAGTGCTTTTTGCGAAACAAGGAACCAGTAATCCAACATTTGCCCTTTATGTTGAAATTCCATCAACTAAAATTGAAGCATCCCATTCAGAATACGCCCGTGATCGAATTGCTGCTGAATTATCTAGGCTTAATTTTCGTGTGGTTACCCCTGAATCAGTAACTCAGGCGGTTAATTCCATCCGTGGAAGCAGTGGGCTTAATGCTTATAAACCCTTGGAAGATAACAATATGCAGGCTCTTTCTCTTCAACTGGGAGCGGATTATTTTATCCACCTTTCTTTGAATGATTTTATCAGCGAGTCCAAAGATTTACCCCGATTTGACCGCAAAATTTTTAAACACCGATTAATTGGAAATTTTCGGGTAATTTCATCCCATACAAACGCTTCAGTATTTGGCAAGAGTCTTTCAGCTGAAAAAAACATCCCCGTTACCTCGAATATAATTATAGAGACGAGCAAGAGTGCATTGATTAATGAGCTTATTGATCAAATCGCTGATGAACTTATCGATTTCGTTATGGATATGGAGTCGGATCGTCCCGTTTCCGACAAGTCCGCCGAATCCAAAGACAGAGGAACATCAAGTTTATCTAAACTTTCTCCAGAAAACCTTAACCGTGCTGATATCAAAATTATTGCCAAGTTGAAAGGGTTGGTCTGGCCTAAAATTGTGAAAGACGAAGACGGTAACTATGTGTTTTCCGGTATGGAGCAAAACTTAGAGGCAACTGATGCTGAAATTGAAATTGATGGAATTTTTGTCGGCAATTGCTCTGCTGATACGAGTGTTTCGGTGCCCTCAGGTTTAAGGAGATTAAAAGTTAGCCGATCTGGTTACACAGTTGTTGATAAAATGATCAATGCACATGAGGGGTTGACATTGTCTTTGTTACTTGAACCATCGGATGATGAATACAACAGGTGGCGGGAACAACTATTGTTTCTTCAAACCATAAAAAGAGGAGAGAAATTAACCGATGCCCAGGTTAAGCAGGCAGAAGGTCTTTACGAGTTTTTGAAGAATTCTAAGTTTGAAATGCCTTCAAGCGTTACCTACAAGACCCTCTTTTAAAATGAGAATACCAAATTTTATATTTCAAGCCCTCTCGGTCGTATTTCTTTCTTCCGTTTGTTTTGGTCAAAAAGAGACCATCATACTCGGAAAGATTAATGCAACTTCTAATATCCTCACCCAGAATCCACCCTCCCTCAATGCCTATTTGGAGGCTATGCCAGTTCACTTCAAGCATTACTTAAATCAAACCGGTAAGTTTGCTGTTGTTGAAATTGATGAAGTGGTGTCCCAGTCCAACCTTGACCTCGAATTGGAAGCTTCGGAGATCTTCAAGTCCACCCAGAAACAGCAAATAGATAAGCCAAAATACTTGCTTAACTGCACAGTTGTGGAGTTTTCCGAAAAGGAAACGAGTCTTAAAAATCCCTTGGATGGTTCGACCCGATTAAACAGAGATATTTTTGTTTCTGTAACTATGCAACTAATAAACCGGGAAAATCCAAGTGATCAAAAATCCTTTGAAGTTCCTACATTAAATGACTCATGGGATGAAGATTTGTTTGGAACTTCAACCCACAGGGATTTTGAAAGTAGGAAGAAGATTGATATGTTTGCCAAGTCTTCTGCGTTGGAAATGTCTAAAGAATTTACCAAGGGTTTTGAACAGAAACTTTATCTTTACGGCAAAACAGGAAACCAATGCACTTTGTTGGCAGGGTATAAAGATGGTGTACAAGTTGGTGAAATTTATGATGTTTTCATTTCAAAACCAATTATTCACCCTATTACCAAAAAGCCTCTTTCTGGCTCTCAGGTTACTAAAATTGGCTTAATAGAGGTAACTGATACAC
>JAYNJW010000061.1:3478-7614 GCA_038110535.1 Opitutia bacterium
CACAAGTTGATGTGGCCACTTGCAAGATTATTGAGGACTTCGGAATAAATACCGATGTTGCTCCCGATGACCTTCCTATTGCTGTAAAATCTCTCAAACAATAACCCCTTCGGATAATGAAATTTGCAATCAATCTTCTATGTATTATTAGCATCTGTTTTTTTTCATCCTGTGCTTCATATCAACAAAGCACCCGCGAATTTAGAAATTCTTGGGACCAGGGAGATGAAGCAGTGGCCTTGGTAAACTTAGAAAAAGCAGGCAAGTCCATCAAGCCTGGTCATGACGAGGAACTTCTTTGGAATTTAGAAATGGCTTCCGTTTCAAGGGCCAATCAATTGCCCGAAGTATACGATTTTCATTTGGATTGGGCTAAAACATTAGTCGACGAGAATTTTGGAGGCGGTCTGATCGATCCACAGAAAAAAGGGCTTGGTGAGTATGTGGGCAAGTTTCATGACCGTAATATGCTAGAGATTTATCGGGCGTGTAGGTTCCTGGAAAAAAAGGACACCTCCAAGGTACAATCCGCCTTTACGGAACTTAGGTTTAAACGGGAAGAGGCTATGCAGTTAAATCGAAAGAAAATTGATGATGCCGAAGAAAAAGCCTCGAAAAACAAAGATTTGAAATTTCAACAAGCCCGGGGTTCCGAAGAATTGAAGGTTGAGAATTTTGTCAACCTTGAACTCTGTAACAAATATGGAGAATTTTACAATCCTATGGGTGACTATTTGAGAGTGGTTCTCAAAAATCGTGCTGGTAAAAATTATGATTTTGGAGCTGATGCTAAGAACAAATTTGGTGAGCTTACTTTGCAAAAAGTCCTCGGTCCAAACAAAAAATTTCTTCAAGAAGAAATAAACTATAATTCCAGTGAGCCCGCAACCTATGTCTTCTTGGAAACAGGTAGTGCTCCGTTTCGACAAGAGAAAAAGATACGACTTCCCCTTGCTCTCTTTTATGCCGGTCGGCCACCGGCAGGGATCTTATACGCACCAATAGCATTCCCTCAGTTAAAGTATCGGGATGATTACGACGACAGATTTATCGTCAATAATGGCATCCAAAGATCATATTTGGAGGAACTTGTTGACATGGATGCGGTTGTTTCCTCTGAATTTAAGTCTGATTTTCCTGCAGAAATGGCCAAAGCTATGGTTCAAACTGTCTTGGCGGTTGCGGCACAAGTTGCCATTGAAGCTGCTACCAAAAACCAGCAGGATGATAACCTTGGAGTAGCGATTTTTGCTGCCATTGCAAAGGTTGCTGCAGCTGAGGCTTTTACACAGGCAGATGAAAGATCCTGGTACTCTTTACCTAAGAAGATCCTAGTTCAAAAAGTAAAGACACCAGCTAAGGGGCGGATTCAGGTTTCTTCTGTTAATGGTCCAAAGGTGATTGTGAAGGTTGACCCGAACAGTCATACAAACTTTGTTTTTCTTAAATCGATTCGAAGAGCAAGTCCTATCAAAGTAATAAGTAACTTTACTTTAGATTCAGCAATTGCAATGAAACGCATCTTTGCAGAAGATCAATTAGCTTATTTAGATTAAATTATGAAATTTATTGTTTTATTGTTAGTTTTTGGTCTGTTTTCTTCTTGTGCAAAGTACAACAAAAACCCTGTCACCACACTCGAGCCAAATCAGGATGGTGGTGTTGATGTAATTGCGGGAAATCAGGCAAAGGTAAAAAATGTTAACATTACAAAATCTTCCAAAGAATATGTGAATGGTAGAATGATGGCAAAAGTCGAAGTTCAAAACCGGTCTTCGAGACCAGTTGTTTTTGGATATAAATTTGACTGGTTAAACGGGGATGGTTCGGTCGATTCATCCTCTTCTACTTGGCAAACTGCCACAATTAATGGTCAGGAAATCAAAACTCTTCAGGATGTTGATCTACGTGGCAATGCGGTTGACTTCAGAATTTTGCTTAAGGCAAAATAAATTTAAATCTTACTTCACACTTAACTAAAATGAAAAAAATACTCTTTGTATTACCTATTCTACTTCTCTCTTTATTTAATTTCAGTTGTCAAAGTGGCAAAGCCACGAGAATTGATTCTTCCCAAGTTGCCGAATACCGTGATTTAACCATTCGTGATTTGGATGAGTTTTCTGCCAAAATGTTCCCCAAACTAATGCAATCTCCCATTGCTCGCAAAATAGAAGGTAGACTACCCGTCATCGCAATTGGACCAATGAGTGCTCAAACAACTGTCGAGTTCCCTGAATCTATTCGTATTAATGGGTTGAAAAATATTATTACACAATCTGGACTGGCAAGAATTTCAGGAACTACCTCCAATTCTTCCCTTAATGATTTTATCAATTTCGCCAACTCACAGCGTGGTAGATCGGGAACTAACTTACCCGATTTTGTATTGACGCAAGAAATATTTGAGTCCCGGGAATATCAACGCAGGGTTATTAATAAGACATATCGTTACCAACTGCAACTGGTTGATCTAAATCCCAATTCACCTAACCTAGGTCAAGTAGTCGTATCCGAAAGCGAAGACATCATCAAAATGGTTAATAAATAAAAACTTTCGAATTTTTCTCAGAAAACTTTTCAGGATAGAATTTATCTTTTGAATATTTGATGGACGGTAGTCAAAAGTGTACCTCCTTCATTCAGGTCCATTACATTATAACTAAATTATTGCCCGCAATCCGCCCGGTTGTCCAGGCGGCCTGAAAGTTAAACCCTCCGGTAATTCCATCCAGATCGAGGCATTCCCCGGCAAAGTGAAGGCCGGAGCAAATTTTGCTTTCCATGGTGCGAAAATCGACTTCTTTAAGATTAATCCCTCCACAAGTTACGAATTCTTCCTTGTTCATGGTTTTGCCAGAGACCTCGGCCGGATAAGCGGTCAACTGGCTCAGTAACTTGGTCATCGCCTCCTTGGAAAGGTGTGCCCAAGTGATCTCGGGATCGATTCCACTAAGTTCGACAAGTTTCTCCCACAACCTTTTGGGCAATTCAGTGAAGGGATTGTGTTTGAGTTTCTTCACCGCTCGTTGTTTTCGAAATTCGGTCAATTGGATTAGGGCCTGTTCCTTAGTCTTTTCTCCTAACCAATTGATCTCGGCTGTGAACTGATAATTCACTTCTGCCAAGTCTCTGGCATCCCAGGCAGAAGCCCGAAGAATTGCTGGACCACTGAGCCCGCGATGGGTGATCAAAATGGGGCCAACTTGAACCACGCTTTTTGGCGATGTGCGAACCGCGGCATGTTGGACGGCCACACCGGCCAGTTCTTTGAGGGGGTGCTGGAGCAGGTTAAAAGCAAAGAGAGAGGGGAGGAGGGGGCTGATCGTATGACCTAGTTCTTTTAATATCTCCTCAAGGCCTGATTGCTTAAGGGAGCCAAGGGCGAGACATATCCGGTCAGTAAGTAATGATTCCTTATCGTTTAGTTCGACCTCCCATTGATCGTCAATTTGCCTAAGAGCAGTAACACGGGAATTCAATCTCTTGCTTACTCCATGCTTACGCGCTTCTGAGCGTAGGCAGTTGATCACGGTTTGGGAATCATCTGTCACCGGGAACATCCTGCCATCTGCTTCCACTTTGGTTTTCACTCCTCTTTGTTCAAACCACTGGATGGTATCTCTCGGTTGCCAGTAATGAAAGGCTCCCCGCAGTTCCCTGGCTCCTCTTGGGTACTTGGTGCTCAGTTCCTTGGGGTCAAAACAGTGGTGGGTCAGGTTACACCTGCCACCTCCTGAAATTTTTACTTTTCTCAATACCTTACTTCCTGCTTCGAGTAGAATCACCCGGAGTGATGGATTGGTCTCTGCTGCGGTAATGGAGGCAAAATATCCTGCAGCTCCTCCACCAATTACCACTACCGTTTTTTTCCCGTCACTCATAAACGAAAATTTCATAGCACTTTAACCTTACTTCCTAAAGTTTTGAATTTTAACCAGGTGTGTTTCTTGGTTTGAATAACCGAAGTTACTTTGCGATGTATCGTTACATGAAAATGTCAGCCCTTCTCTTTTCTGTCTTCGTCCTGTTTGGCGGATTATTGGTTCATGCGGCCAAAGTTGAGGTTATTCAGGTTCCTAGTGCCAAGATGGAAAAGAAGATACCAGCCACAGTTATTCTGCCTGATGCATACT
>JAYNJW010000062.1:0-7508 GCA_038110535.1 Opitutia bacterium
GAGCCATTCGGTATATCGATAGTTTTTGAAACGGATGCTGTGTCCCATCACCTTATGGGCCGGATACGAACTGTACGCGTCGAGGCGATGCCCGGATTCCGGTTCCTCGAGAAGTCCTCGGAAGCTTCTGCCCTGACAATGAGTCGGAATCGGAATTCCAGCTAAATCGCAAAGAGTGGGATAGAGATCGATCAGTTCAACCAAGCGGGAAGTACTCTTTCCTCCTTCTACCCGCGGGTCTCGAATAATGAGCGGTACCCTTGTGTCGCACTCGAAATTCGTATGCTTGCACCAACTGGAATGGTCCCCTAGCTTCCAGCCATGATCTCCCCATAGGACGACCACCGTATTTTCGGTCAAGCCCGATTCTTCCAGACCTCGCAGGATCTTGCCGATGCAAGCGTCGACGTAACTGGTGGCCGCGGCATATCCATGCAGCAGTCGTCGATTTGTCTCCTGGGAAAAGTCCCCGGGCCCCGACCCTTCAAAGTCACTGTATTTACTCATTTCAGAGGCGTTTGGGTTGGCTGCATGAATCGGGTATCCGGGGGGTATGCCTGAATTGGAGGGCATGCGGAAGTCTTTTCGATTGTAGAGATCCCAGTATTTTTTCGGAGCCACGAAAGGCAGGTGGGGTTTTGCCATGCCGACCGCGAGGAAAAAAGGCTGTTGTCTTTGCTTTTGTGAAAGCTCGCGAATCAAGGCAACTGCCTTGGCCGCCCGCTTTCCATCGAGGTAGGCGTCGTCCGGCGCATCGGCGCTTTCCGTCATTGGTCCCTTGGGTGGGTCGTGACGATCGCCCACCTTGGCTTCCGCCGCGGCTTTGGCAAGAAGTTTCAGGTTTTCTTTTTTCAAATAGTGCCCATGTGATCCTAGCTCGATCCAGCGACTCCAATGGTTCGGATCGACCCCCGGCCCGGAAGTTCCGTGATAAATCTTGCCCATCCCGATGGTTTCGTACCCTTGCTCCTTGAAGTGTTGATTAAGAGTAAGCAGGGAAGGGTGCCTGCGTCTCCATCCCGAGACGTGAAAAGTTTGC
The DNA here is from genome assembly GCA_038110535.1 of Opitutia bacterium. Taxonomy (GTDB): domain Bacteria; phylum Verrucomicrobiota; class Verrucomicrobiia; order Opitutales; family Seribacteraceae; genus Chordibacter. The sequence continues at coordinate 1,040 of JAYNJW010000062.1, forward strand.
TCTTTGGTAAAGGTGGGGTAGAGCCCGCCCATGACCGATAGTCTGGATGCGCCGCAAACCGCCTGCTGGCAGTAAGCCCGCTGAAAAGTCATGCCTTTGGAGGCAAGCCTGTCCATGTGCGGAGTCTTGACCTTCGATCCGTAGACGCCGAGTTCGGGTCTTAGATCATCGATGACCAGAAACAAAAAGTTTGGAGGTTTTCCCGTGGCCGGAGTTGACGAAGAACCACTTGGGATCCGTGAGTTTTCCGATTGCCCGGACCTGAGTTGGAGCTGAGAGTTTCCCGCCTTATGTAACTCTTGGCTGAATCCCGTCTTTCCCAAGAGGGCGAAGAGGAGAAACCAAAAACAGGGCAGAAGATCAAGAGCCGGCGCCCTGGTCTTTTTTCTGGACGAATTCAAGGAGAGCATGTGCGGACTGTGAACTTGGACGCGTAAGGGGGGTGAAATTCTCTGTTCCTCCAGTGTTTCATCTTACTTTAAGCGCTTGCAAGACTTTTTGTGAAAGCTTTGGATGGTCTTTCCAATCTTTTTGGACTTCAGTACGGAGTCTTGTCTCTAATCTTTAATTTTTTTGGATCATTTTGTCAGTAACGCGGTGCGGTGAAAATAATGGAGAATAAGCTCAAGGGCGTCGTTTTCGACATGGACGGAGTGATCATCGAAAGTGAGTTTACTCATTACACTGCCATTTGTGAGGCTATGGGAGAAAAAATGGATCAAACCTATCAGACTTTTCTCAGCAAGTGCACCGGGGGAGACGAACGCTTTGCCATGGGGCGTCTGGCTGAACTTTCCGGGATTGCATATGATGAGGATCTCTTTCTGCAATGGTCCGAGCAAAAGGCAAAATCCTATCGTAGATTAGTCGGGGAAACCGCCAAGCCCATGCCAGGGGCCGTGGACTTGGTGTTGTCGGCGGCTGAGGAGTTTGCGATCGCTCTGGCTACGGGATCAAGAAGATCGGACGTAGATGCCGCCTTTGAGGTTTTGGAGACAGGCAAACTCAAGGGAATCTTCTCCGCCATCGTGACCAGCGACGACGTCGCCAAGCCCAAGCCCGATCCGGCAACCTATGCCAAGGCGGTGGCAGCTCTCGGGGTTCCGGCAACCCATTGTCTCGCCATAGAGGACTCGCCCAACGGCATTGCCTCGGCCAAGGGCGCGGGGTTGCGGGTTCTTGGGATTGCCACGATTCATGGAATCGAGTCATTATCGCAGGCGGACTGGGTGAGGAACTCGTTGGCGGATCTGCAGATCGAGGATTTGCTTGAAATGTTTGAGCGAAATTAGGTTTCAGTCGTATTGTTTTTTCAAGCGATTAAGCGTGTACCACGCGAGGTGATTGACCAATGATTCTCCGTTCCGGTTTCGAATTTTCCGAAAGTTCAGTTTATAAACGCGTTTTTTTTCTAAATCCATTTCAAGAAGTACGGTTTTAGCGTCTTCGGACACCGAGGTTTTTCTCGGTATCAGTTTTAGGGTTCCAACTTTCTGGGAACCGTATTTGGGATGATAATGGTATCCCCAGTGTTCAATGGGAAAGTTATTGGGATCTTCAGCAAGTTTAAGGGCAACCGGTTTTGTAAAGGAGACCCGAAAACCGTTCGGCTCAAGTTTAACGTCGTGAATCGAATAAGGAAGTGTCTTCCCATCCCATCTGACTTGCTGAAGTCCATATTCCTTGCCACCGGCGGAAAGCCAACCTCGGCCCGTCTGGCCGACCCAAAGAGTTCCTTCTCCGTCAAAGACGTGACGAATGCAGCCGGTTTGCAAATGATTGATGAAATCAAAGATCACGCCCTGATATTCGCCGCGCACCTTGTCGAGGGATACCCTCATGATATTGGAGCGACTCTGGTCGCCGATGAACATTTGCCCCGTAAAAGGACCAAATTTCCCACCGGTGTAATCGAAGATGGGTTCTCCGGGGGAATTGGCCAGTTCTCCATGAGGAATCCAAACGGCCGGCCGACTCCATCGCTTTTCATATTCCTCGATGGGTATTTTGTTGAGATCCTTTCCTTTGAACTCGGGATGATCCATCAATGAAGAGGGGTGGCCGTGAAATCTGTCTTTCACAATGTGATGGAGTGAACTCGATGCTCCCCAATCACCCTGATTGTCGGTAAAGAATAATTCGTCATCCTTATTGATGCCGATACCTGCTGGTGACCTCATGCCCGAAGCGAAGGGAATGAACTTACCATCCGTCGTGACCTGAAATCCCCACCCACGATACTTAGCTGCCCTTCCCATTTTCCCCTCGGAGGCAGGATATCCTTCGGTCCATACTCGTCCGATATTCCATTTCTGACTTCTCGCCCAACCCGGCCATGATAATGAGGTGTTTAGGGTTCCGTAGAAGTTGCCTTTACGGTCACGAACCAGACCAAAGGCATATTCATGATAATTATCGGTAACCCCCCAGCTGGCATTGAAGGTTTTGTAAAGATCGGCGGTCCCGTCCATGTCGCTGTCAATCAGTTGAGTGATCTCAGGACGTTGAATTACAAAGACGTCGCTGCTTTTAGGATCAATCCAAATGCCAAGAGCCTCGTGTAATCCATCGGCAAAACGGGACCATTCCCTACCCTTGGTCTCATATCGCCAGACGTCTCCTTCGCGCGTGCAAATGAACAAGTCTCCATTTGGGGCGAATTCCATACCTCCGACACCAAAGTATTCGTCTGGCGGGGTATCAATTGTCTCCACATGATATCCCTCTGGAATGCAGTTTGGCGTTTGCTGTCCGATTAGAAGACAGTTTGCGGATAAAATCCCCAAAGCCAGCCATTTTGTTTTCACAGTTCCGGGGATCCTTCTTGCCCTTTGTCGAGGCTTGTCAAGCTGACGACGAAGTTAGCCGAGTCCTTGGCATGAACACGGAGCGTTCCCTTTTCCCTTTTGCCGGCGGTGGTGGAGGAAAGTTGGACTTTTTCGGGATCAAAGAGGAAAAAAACGTCGTCTTTTTGTTTGGCCACTTTGAAGTTATGCGTGAGTTCCTTTCCAGGGGGACTGCCAGTCGTGCTTTGTTCAATTCGTATCCCATCAACTTCATAGTAAAAAGTAGGATTTCCAGCGCGAGAATATCCCAGAAACCTGGTTTCCGGAACTTTTGTAGGATCACCGATTCGTATTGGAAACGCAGCAATGCCCGAGGCATACCTTTTTCCTATAATTGAGCACAGGCCTCCGCCTCGGCCTCTGCGATCGTTGTTGACGTTAATGAAGCCACCTTTCCATCCCATTCGGACGTTAAGCTTTTCCGCATCAAAAAGATAGCTGTAGCCACTTGGCAAACCCACTGCAATTGATCTGCCCGAGTCAACGCCGGCAAAGTGAACGCGTACTACTCGTGGTAGCGATCCGACCTGAATTGCACCATTTTTTTGCTTTTTGACAGATAGGTCCTCCGGTGAGGTCGCAGCCTTCACAAGGCTGGGGTCTTCGACTACTTTCATAATTCCTCGCATGGAGAGGGCGTGTCCTGGAAATGTGCACACAAAAGGATAGTCACCGTTTTCATCAGGCGCGCCAAAGGACACCTTGGCCGTCTCCCCGGGTTGCACAAGGCCAATGCTCGCGATAATGGAGGGATCTTCGGGAATGAATCCCAAATCCATACCCCGTGCGCCCAAATCCAGAGCTTTTTTCGCCAAACCGTCGATATGCTTGGAGTCGCCCTTAGCTATCAGAAGATTATGAATCATTTCATCCTGATTTTCAAAAAGAAGATTAATTTTTGCACCCTTTGGGACGACGATGATTTCTGGATCAAAGCGTAGTTTTCCATGGAGTGTTCCGATTTTGACTTCTTCTCCCCCAACTACTTGAAAAAGTAACAGCAGAGCAGAAATTAAAAGTAGCCAGAGAGTTATCATGAATAGGTTTTACATTGATATCTTGGGAAAGAAAAATGAAAAAAGATTATGCCATGCCCCTCTATTTTCTGAGGAATTCGCATTCATAATAACCTATCCCGTCTCCGAATCGCTCCGTTCCACTCGGAATGGCATGACCAAGGACAATCTTTCGGATAAATTCCTTTGGTTCTGATTTGAATTGGACAGCTCTAGGAAGCAGGTGCAATGGATAGATAATGCAGAGCCAGGTAACCCGGTATTTCCAGAATCAGTAAAACGATGGCGGTCTTGCCCAGTACGGTTTTCCGGCTGAGAACTGCAGTGACAGTAGATACAGCAAGTAGGGGGAACCAGGCAAAGACTCCAAAGGGAATGGCACCGATTACACATCCCCAGCTAAGCACCGCAGTGGCAAGGGCAATGATTCCACGCTTCTCGGTCTTTTGATCTTTTTCTTCTTCACTCATGGCTAATTGGGATGGGAGTTACAGGAACAGTCTCTTCAGTTCAATGTGTGACTGTCGGGTGCACATTTATAAAATTTATTGCGGTAGAATGTATCAGAGTGCAGGTGCCAAGGATGCGTAATTTATAACAAGATACCCGGGGGCTAACAAAACTAACAATGCCATGGCCATCTTGCTTAATATATTTTTCAAACTAAGCATTACGGCAATCGTAGACACGGGGAGTAAATAGATGAATTCAAAGGGAATGGCGCCGAGTACGCATAACCAGCATAGTCCGGCAGTGGTAATGGCGATGATTCCAAGTATCTCAGTCTTTTTATCCTTTTTTTCTTCGTTCATATTGAGTTGGGCTGGGCGTTCATCCAAAAATCATTTCGCCTTCTATTGGCTAAGTCAACTCATCAAAGGGGAGCAGGTGAGTCAGTTAGCAAGCAAGGTAGTTCTTTTTAAATAGGGTTGGGAGACCACACAGGCAGTTCGCCTTGTTGAATTCGTACCTGGTATTTTTTTTGGAGAGGAAAATTTCCTTTTTCGATGGCTTCCTTACCCTCGTTTACCTGATAGGGACCAAGGGTATCCCACCAGGCATCGTACTGTTTTTTCAATTTCGCCATTACCTCAGGTTGGGAGGTGGCAAGGTTCTTGGTTTGCCCGGGGTCATTCTGGATGTCGTACAATTCATTGTTGTTGATCCAGCGCCACTTGGTTGAACGGGCAGCTGCATTTAGGTAGCGGTGTTTTTCCATCGCCTCAAAGTCCCAGGTTTCATCATTCCATCTGCCCCGGTGAAAGAAGAGGGTGCGGTCCTTCCATTTGGCTTTTGGGTTTTGCAGTAAAGGAAGGAGAGTGCGACCCTTTGGGGGAAGTTTGCTCTCCGGTACCTTGGCCCCGGCAAGTTGGCACATGGTGCGGTAGAAATCGATGTGGGCAGTCAGGGCGTCAATCTCGACCCCTTCCTTAAGTTTACCTTTCCAGTGCCAGAAACTGGGTACCCGTGTGCCTCCTTCATGAACGGTGGCCTTGGCTCCCTTCATTCCGCAATTAAAGGAATTAAACTTCTTCCCGTTCTGGACCCCTGTGGCGCCGGCCATTCCATTGTCGGTCATGAAAATAACCAGGGTGTTTTCCAACTGGTTCCACTCCTTAAGCTTGGCCATGGTCAGCCCAATATTGTCGTCAATATTTTCAATCATGCCATAGCGACCTGCGGTTTTTTCATCATATCCATCATTTAAAAACCTTTTGGTGTATTTTTCCGGAGCGATCATCGGGCCATGGGGAGCATTCAGTGAGATGTAGGCAAAGTAGGGTTCCTTTGCGTCTATTCTGTCTTTCATCCATGCCAGTCCTGCATGAAAGAAAAGATCGGTACAGAAACCCTTGGTTTGTACGACCTCTTCGTTATGAAGGAGAACATTGTCAAAGTAGCAGTTCTCATCGTTGGCAAAAAAATCTCCCCAACCGGATTGTCCGATTCCACCGGCTCCGTGAATGAGCATTTCATCAAACCCACGGGCACTGGGGAGGTATTCCTTTTCATCCCCCAGGTGCCATTTTCCAAAGATTCCCGTCTTGTACCCTGCGCTTTGTAAAACCTGAGGAAAAGTGATCACATCGAGGGCCAAATGATCCCGTTGGCGAATGGTATGGGAAATGCCAACTTCAAAGGGAGACCGGCCGCTCATCAGGGCCCCGCGAGTGGGAGAGCAGGTGGGGCTGACGTGAAAATCATCGAACCTCGTACTTTTTGCCCACAGGGCGTCGAGGTGAGGGGTTCGGATCCGATCATTGCCCATGCAGGAGAGATCTCCTTTACCCTGGTCGTCGGTTAAGATGAAGAGAATATTGGGGCGACTGCCCGCGAGTTTGAGCGGTTGAGCTGCCGTAAGAACTCCGATCATCAACGAGCTTAAGGTAATGAGAAAGAGGGCTGTAGTTTTCATAAGCCTCGAATCTTGTATGATTGAGGTTGGGGGATCAAAGAAAACTTTGATGGTCTGAGGAAATTTTGAAACTAAGCGGCATGTCTCAAAGCTTCCACCGGATCCATGGTCGATGCCTTGCGGGCAGGATAGAGCCCAAATATAATACCAGTAATCACTGCAATTCCAAAGACCAGGGGAAGAGACCAGGG
>JAYNJW010000063.1:0-7421 GCA_038110535.1 Opitutia bacterium
AGGACGGCACCATGGCCCGCCTGCCTGATCTTAGAAAGCTCAAGAAGAAATGGGGAATGAAACTGATCTCGATCGCTTCCCTGATCGAGTATCGTCACCAGCGGGAACGACTGATCAAAAAAATTAGTGAGTCTGAATTTCCGACGAAGTATGGAACTTTTCAATTGCATGTATTTTCGAGTGTGCTCGACCGGCGGATTCATTATGCTCTCACCCTTGGAAAAATTTCCAAACGCTCCATCACTCTGGTGCGGGTGCAATCTGCCAATGTCCTAACCGATGCCCTTGGCCTCACCACCAAGGGAGGTCCTGCAAGTGGGATATCCGAGGCGATGCAAGCTATTGCCAAACACAAGTCCGGTGCCCTGATCTACCTCGAACCACGCCGCAAGGAAGCCAAGGAAATGATTGGTTCGGAACTCAGCCCAGGCAAGATGGACTTTCGGGATTATGGTATCGGAGCACAGGTACTGGCCGCACTGGGTATCAAAAAACTCCGCTTACTTACCAGGGACCGTCGCCGAGTGGTTGGCCTTGAGGGATATGGACTGGAAATTGTCGAGCGTACCCTGCTTGTTTAATTATTTTATCCTATGAGTACCGATTCTCCAACCGCCCCAATTATCGATCCGGCTCCTTTTGCATTTGGGATAGTTTGCTCAAGGTTCAATGAGTCGCTTACCAACAGTCTGCTCGAACGGGTCACTACTGTTCTTCAGGAGCATGGGAAACCTGCCGATCTGGTAATTGATCGAGTACCCGGATCGCACGAAGTACCCGCTGGGCTATCGCTACTCGCCGAGAGTGGTCGATTTTCCTGCCTTATCGGCTTGGGTGTGGTCATTAAAGGATCCACCTCACATCATCATTTAGTTGCAGAATCTGCCGGACATGCGATTCAATCGCTTGTGGTAAATTACCGCTTACCCATCATTAATGGTATCGTGGTGACTGATGATCTTGCCACCGCCGAAGAGCGCATTACCGGTAGCCTCGACCGCGGACGCGAATTCGCTCATGCCGCTCTGGAAATGGCCAGCTTTCGACAAAGATGGACTTAGATTTAATCGTTAATCCTGAATGGAGCCAGCGTCGGCAAAACCGAACGGCCGCATTTCGCTTTCTTTACCAGTGGGAAATCAACCCACCTGATGATCTTGCCTCGGAACTGCATGAATTCCTTGATAAACTGGAAAAGAGTGAAGGCTACTTCAGTTATGCGACCGAGTTGGTCGATGGCATTCTGGATAAATTGGAATCGATCGATTCCCTGATTAACGAATTGGTAACCAACTGGGAATTTTCCCGAATCGCCAAGACGGATCTGGCCATTTTACGCGTTGCCATTTTTGAAATTCTTTACCGGTTAGATGTTCCCCCGGTTGTGATAATTGATGAGGCTCTGGAAATTAGTAAGGATTTTTCCTCCGATAATTCCAGGAAATTTCTCAATGGTGTTCTCGATCAGGCAAGCAAGCGGAGCGGTCGACCAAACCGGGAACCAGTGATCTAATCGACTGTTAGCTCAAGCATTGGCCTAGACCCGGCCAATTCCATGAGCCCGGTATCCAATTTTTCTGAGTTCTTCCAGATCGAGCAGGTTGCGACCATCAAACAGGATCGCGGGTTGGTGCATCTTCGCATAAATTTTGGAGTAGTCTAATTTCAGAAATTCGTCCCATTCCGTTAGTAAGGCAATTGCATGAGACTCTAGGCATGCTTCCTCGGCTGAAGAACAAAATTCGATACGGCCCTTTGCCTGTTCCTCGGACCATCCTAGGGTAAAAAGAATGCCTTGCTTGGTCACTTGGGGGTCATAAATGGCCAGGTTAGCTTTCTCCTCCAACAGTCGGTTGCAAATACCTATGGCTGGAGACTGGCGGGCATCATTGGTGTCTTTCTTGAATGCGTATCCCAGGATGGCGATTCGCTTGCCCGATACGGTGTTGAACATGGAATCAAGCAAACGGGTGACAAAGCGTTCTTTCTGGTATTCATTCATCTGAATGACCTGTTCCCAGTAATTCGCAACCTCTGGTAGATCAAAGTGCCTGCAAAGATAGCACAGGTTGAGAATATCTTTCTGGAAACAGGAACCTCCAAAACCGATCGAGCTTTTCAAAAATTTCGGCCCAATCCGGCTGTCCGTGCCGATGGCCCGGGCGACTTCATCGACATTTGCTCCGGTTGCCTCGCATAAGGAAGAAATTGCATTGATGCTGGAAATCCTTTGGGCCAGAAAGGCATTAGCCGTGAGCTTAGAAAGTTCAGAAGACCAGAGATTGGTGGTAATGATTCGCTCACGGGGCACCCACTGGGCATAAATACTGACCACTTTTTCCACCGCAACCTGTCCGGCATCGGAGGTTTCACCACCAATGAGTACACGATCCGGATTTTCCAGATCGGTCATGGCCGTACCCTCGGCCAAAAATTCGGGATTGGAAATCACCTGATAGCTATGCCCATTGTTTGCCGAGTCCAGGATTTCCTTGACCATCTGGGCAGTTCGTACGGGCACGGTCGATTTTTCCACCACGATTTTATCACCACCACCGGCCCGGGCAATTCCCCGGGCACAAGATTCCACAAAGCGTAAATCTGCGGCCTGTCCCCTGCCGGACCCATAATCCTTGGTCGGTGTATTTACGCTGATAAAAATGATGTCTGCTTGGCGGACCTTTTCATCGACCTCTGTGCTGAAAAACAGGTTTTTGTCCCGGTTCTGGGCAACAATATCGTCCAACCCCGGTTCATAAACAGGTAGATCGCCCGAATTCCACGCGGCAATACGGTCCTCATTAAGATCAACCACCGTTACTTCAATATCGGCACACTTGTGCGCAATCATCGCCATGGTTGGTCCCCCCACATATCCAGCTCCGATACAACATATTTTCATCGCCCCCATCCATAGCAGGAATTAAAGAATAGGGCTACATTAGAATGGACTTCTTTCATATCTGCACTTTGGCCTCCACATCCATACTCGACGAACTGATTCGCTTTCCCTGGGGAAGAATGGTCCTGATCGGTATTTTCCTCTACCTAATTCTATGTTTTTACGGCTGGATATTTGCAGACCGCATTCTTTTCCCTGCCCCCCGGCAACCAGGGTACGACATCGACGATACCGTTTTTTTTCTGGAGTCCGCCCAAGGTGCGAAGATTGCCTGCAAGCATTGGACTGCAGAGACCCCCAAGGGGCTGACCATTCTCTACAGCCATGGAAATGCGGAGGATCTGGGCCGGATTGATGAACTTTTACAGACATGGGTAGCGGAAGGATGGTCCGTATTTGCCTATGACTACCCCGGCTATGGGCACAGTCCGGGAAAACCTTCGGAAGCAGGATGTTACGAAGCCATTGATACCGTCTACCAACACCTTACCCAAGACTTGCAAGTTTCTCCTCATAAAATTGTCATTTGGGGAAGGTCATTGGGAACCGGTCCTTCCTGCTATCTTGGGGAAAAGGAGAAAACTGGAGGTTTAATTCTGGAGACTCCCTTCATGACTGCCTATCGCACGGTCACTGAAACCCCGGTGCTGCCATGGGATCGTTTTCGCAACCTCAAACGGGCACCTTCCATTCATGGTCCTTCGCTGGTGATTCATGGATATGAGGATGAAGTTGTTCCCTTTCGGCACGGCAAAAGAGTTTACCAGGCCCTTTCTCAACCCAAGCAATTTCTTGAACTTGTTCATGCTGGGCATAATGATCTTGCTGAAACAGGAGGAGAAAAATACCGCACTGGCATTACTGATTTTCTCAACCAAGTGCTTGGTGATTGATTTCCCCGCATCTCCCCGCTAATCCTAGAAAATGATTCTGCAGGTGATGACGCCTCGGGATGGTAACTATGGGTGTTGGATAGAAAATGATGTTGGGAATGAACCAAAGAGAGGGAAAAATCTTTCGGGTGGCTTTACTCTGCCATTTTGTCTTTGCCCTTGGCCTTTTTGTCTATGGGTTTATCCCCAGCTGCAAGGAGGAACCGGAAGTAGTGCATGTATTTGAACTGGCTTCTTCACCGCCTCCTCCTACCCCACAGGCCCGACCCACTCCGCCCAAGCCTAGCCCAAAACCGGTGGTGCAAAAACCTCCGTCCAATCCGGTACCACCTAAACCAAAGCCGATAGTCAAAAAGCCAACTCCAAAACCAACTCCCAAGCCGGTGGTCAATAAACCCTCTCCCAAGCCACCCGCACCGCAAAAGATTTCTTTTGATCAGTTCCGTAAAGAGCACGACCTACCCAGCCCTAAACCAACCCCCAAACAACCCACACCCAAACCGGTTAACATCAAGATCAACCCAAACGATTTCAAACTCGCTCCGATTACCGTAAGCACACCATCCAGCAGCACAGCAAAGGTTTCCCCCTCCCTTATTAATCAATACTTAGCAGGAGTAAAATCCCGTCTTGAAAAGGTCTGGCAGCACCTCCTCGCCCAAGCCAATCTATCCAGCGGCGGAGTTGCCCATCTAGGATTCCGTATCGGGCCGGATGGCTCCCTCCTTCAACCTAAAATTACTCGCTCATCCGGAAATTCTTCCCTTGATGCCTTGGTCTTACAGGTCGCTCAATCAGCCGGCAATTTGGGCCGCCCCCCTGGGGGTTCATTTTCCTCTAGTCTGGAAATCCCCTTTCGGGTAAACTGAACCGTATGAAGTTCGACTGGAAACGCCCCCTCGCCCCCATCCTCTTGGTGGGTGGTTTGCTTCTTTGCCTTTCCCGTGACCCAATTATCGGGCTGGGGGTATTCTTAGTCTCTTTCGCTTTGGTCTTCGGGTTTTCCCGAGGTTCTTCCTAATCTTAAAGTTTCCACTTCTAAATTACTCGCCTCAATGGACTGGGCCACCAACGCGTCCTGCAAAGAATAGGTTTTTTTTCCCCGTTTGGGAGCAGCCACATAATTTCCCCTGCTTCTCAATTCGCTGGCAAATTGATTGTCCCGAAAATAGGCGTCCATGGTCTCGAGGACTTCTTTTTCCATCTCGCCATCCTCCACTGGGAAGACCACTTCCACCCGACGGAAAAAATTGCGCGGCATCCAGTCCGCACTGCCCAGATAGGTTCTTTTACCAGCTGGAGCATTCTGGAAATGATAGATCCGGCTATGTTCAAGAAACCTCCCCAGCAGACTGCGTACAGTTATATTTTCGCTCAAACCTTTAGACCCCGGCACTAATCCGCATATTCCCCGAACAACCAAGTCAACCTTTACCCCTGCTTGCGAAGCGAGGTAGAGTGCCTGGATCGCATCCGGATCAATCAAGGAATTTATCTTGAGCAAAATGCGGGCATTTTTTCCCTTTTTTGCCGCAGTGGTTTCCTCTCCGATCAGACGAATCATTTCATCATGTAGATTGAAAGGGGCAACGAGGATTTTTTTGAATGTGGGCTTGCGGGTATATCCGGTGAGCGTATTAAAAAGATTGGCCAAATCAGCGGTAAACGCGGGATTGGAGGTAAACAGGCTGTAATCGGTGTAACTCTTGGCCGTGCTCGGATTGTAATTCCCTGTGCCCAAGTGGGCATAGCGGCGGAGTTTGTTACCCTCCCGGCGGACAATCAGGCAGCATTTACAGTGGGTTTTTAACCCGCTCAAGCCATAGACCACATGCACGCCCACCTCTTCCATCTTACGGGACCAGATAATATTCGCCTCCTCGTCAAAGCGGGCTTTCAGTTCCACCATTGCAGTAACCTGTTTTCCATTCTGGGCGGCATCCATGAGTGCCTTAACCACGGGAGAATCCCCACTGGTCCGGTAAATGGTCAGCTTGATCGCAAAAACATCAGGATCCTCTGCTGCCTGCCTCAAGAGATCGACCATAGGGGTAAAAGAATCGTAAGGATGGTGAAGAAGAAAGTCCCGTTTGCCGATCTCCCGGAACAGCTTGCCCCGCTGGGAAAGTGCCGTAGGAACTCTTGCCTCAAAAGAGGTAAATTTAAGATCGGGGCGATCCACCAGATCAGCCAGGCTCATCAATCGGTAAAGATTGATCGGACCATTAATTCGTACGACATCGGCCTCCGTCAAATGAATCGATTTGAGCAGGTATGAAAGCACCTCTGGGACCACCTGCTCATCAATCTCCAGGCGCACCGCAGCTCCCCTTCTCTGGTTATGCAATTCCTCTTCAATACTGAGCAGCAGGTTCTCGACCTCTTCCTCATCCACATACAGGTGACTGTTGCGGGTAATACGGAATGCCCATGCCCCCAAAACCTCATGCCCGGAAAACAGGTCTGATACGAAGTAACGAACCACTTCACTAAGGAAGACAAATACATCCTCCTTGGAATTTTCCTTCTCGATTTTCACCAAACGGGGAAGAATTCTCGGCACCTGCACAATAGCACGTAATGGATCGGCTTTTTTCCTGCGCAAGTTTCTCAGCGACACGAACAGATTCAAGGACTTGTTTAAAATCAAAGGAAAGGGATGGGTGGGATCGACTGCCAATGGCGTGAGCACAGGAAATACCTCCCTACGGAAGTAAGCCCGCAACCAGGTAAATTCGTCCTTAGTTAATTTCTCGATCGATTTGAACTGCACTCCATTCTTGGCCAGTGCTGGTTGTAATTGAGACCTCCAGCAATCGTACTCCCGCTGCGACATCGCATGTGCCCGATTACGTACTGAATCCAACAGAGGTTGCGGAGCAGTGCCATCGAGACTCGGACGGGTGATTCCAGCGTCCACCTTTTGCATCAGTCCGGCCACCCGAATTTCATAAAATTGATCCAGGTTGGAACTTACGAAAGAAAGAAACCTTGTCCGCTCCAATAACGGATACTTATCCGAAAATGCCTGATCCAGCACCCGCTCATTAAATGCCAGCCAGCTAAGCTCCCGGTTAAAAAACTGGGGAACAACTGCGGGGGTAGCTTTGATAGAGGTAGGCATAGTAGAATTATAGATAGCCCATTTTTTAATCACGGACAATGGAATTTGAAATTTGCCTCACTTGACCTATTAGCCCAAGTGGGCTATTTTGAGTTCTTTGCTCTTTGAAACTTTGATGGGGGTGTTCCGGATTCGACCGCAATGTGGAAAATTCGGTTGCATGCCGAGGATGATGCTTGGCCTCGCAAACAATGCATCAAAACATTACATGGCAATCAGAATAATATCGTTGCCTTCGAGCCTGAGCTCGAAGCTCTTGCAGCATAACGTCTGCACGTCGACAGTCCACTGACACCTGCTGGGTGGTCGGGGCGTTAAAAAGCAGGTAAAACCTCGGAGCGTTTGCTTGTCTATCGGAGGCTAAATGGCTGAAGATAAGCTCGGCTTGATAGGTGTTCCTTCCTACACCAAGCTTAAATTATAGAGAGAACTAAGCATGTAGACGCCGAATGGGAAGGATTGCGGGACGCGGGTTCAACTCCCGCCACCTCCACCAAAGTTT
>JAYNJW010000064.1:0-7262 GCA_038110535.1 Opitutia bacterium
AACAGCTAGAGGACGGAAGATTTACTCTTTTCAGGCAAAAAGGGATTCTTTCAGGATCTGACACTATCCAGCTTGAGGACGGCACGGAACTTAATGCAGAAAAAATATTAATTTCGACCGGTTCTGGTATTAAGACCCCTGATCTTCCAGGATTGTCGGAAGCCCCTTTTAAAACCAGTGATGATGTCTTAAATCTCGATGCTTTGCCCGAGGAATGTGTCGTTTTAGGCGGTGGAATTGTTGCTTGTGAGTTGGCACAGTTTCTTGCCCGGGTGGGGTGTCGTGTCACCCAGTTGCAAAGAAATATTCAGGTTCTGAAGGAGTTTTCTCCCGATGCTGGAGCGGTTGTGGGTCATGCTTTGCGAGGTTCAGGAATTGATTTACAAACAAATACGACTTTGCGATCGATAGATTCCCTTGGAGGCGATCGAGTTCGTGTAAATTACGAGAGGGAAGGATCTTCCTGTTCAATTGAGACGAACTTTCTTTTCCATGCCCTGGGCAGGTCTCCGACCACGAAATCCTTAGGACTCGAAGAATGTGGGATTGAGCTTTTAAATAGTGGGCATATCGCAACCAATGCCTACCAGCAAACTTGTGTGGATCATATTTATGCAGCCGGTGACTGTGCAGGACCTCATGAGATCGTACATATTGCGATCAAACAGGGGGAAACGGCAGCTAAACATATGTTTGGCCAAAAAGTTGAGCCCATTCATTACGACTATTTATTGGGGGTCGTGTTCACCGATCCACAGGTGGCTCGGGTTGGTTTATCACTCATTCAAATTCGCGAAAGAGGAATCGATCCCGTTTCGGCATCTTTTCCCTTTGATGATCATGGAAAATCGATTTTGATGGAAGCCAAATACGGTTATGTGACTGTACATGCGGACCGGTCGAATGGAATGATACTAGGTGCTGAATGCGTCGCCAAGGATGCCGGTGAATTAATTCACGCTCTTTCTGTGGCAGTTGCCCTTAGAGCTACGGTTTATGATTTGCTCAAAGCCGACTGGTACCATCCTACCTTATCCGAGATATGGACCTATCCACTGGAGGATATAGCGGAGGAAATTGCAGGATAGACAACCTTTATCAAAACCACCAATTGGTGGTCGAACTTAGAATTAGTTAGGGTGTGCCGTGAGCAATTCAGCTGGGCTGTAGAAGCCTTGCTTTCCTTTAATCTCATTACGGACTTTATTAATCTGCCAAGGGAGGATTGGCTCCGATTTGTTACCGAAGGAATTCCTGATGAAGGTAAGCACAGCCGCCGCATCATAATCATTGAGTAAGCTTTCAAAAGGAGTCATAGGAACTAATCCGGGATATTGTTTCCCTTTTACTTCGATGGGCCCCATCAATCCCTTGAGGGTTAGCTTGATCAGGCGTTCGTTATCGCCATTAACCCATTTCGTTCCAGCAAGGGGAGGGAAGCCAGCATCGGGTAATCCCAAGCCGTTTTCCTGATGGCAAGTACCGCAGTAACCCTCTTTTTCATAGATTTCTGCACCTTTGATAAATAACCTTCCTTCGGAAAGAGAAAGGTGCTCAGGAACTTTTACATGATCTTTATCCTCTTCAAACGGTTCGGAACTGTTTTGAAGGGCTCGTTCCGCATCGTCTAGGCTGGCAGTATAAGGAGGATTGATTCCTTTTTTTCGAACCTGATCAATGATGGAAAGTCCATCTGTTTGGGGCAAGTAAGAGGCGGCGGTTGCGGCAGCTAGCCTAACCCGGCCGTGGTTGTCCGAAGCAGCCTCCTTAAGGAGTTCTACTTCGTTTTCGAAATTAAACATGTTATGTCTTAAAACCTGAACTGCAGCTGCTCTAACTCGATGGTCCTTAGAACATAATAATTTTAAAAGCAGATCTTTATTCAATCGGTCAGCACCCCAGCTTACCCACAAAGCTTCGAGCTTTAAACGATCATCGCTTTGAGAATTTGCCCATTCTTTGGCCGCTTTGGCCACATGATTGGGCTGTCTTGTCCGGAGTTCTCTACGAGTGCGATAGCGTGTGCGGAGTTCCGGTAACTTGAGGTTTTCGAGAAGTTCGGGAATGGAAGCACCAACAATTTTTGCGGGTTTGATAAGGGGGCGGGAAGGGTAGGTGATCCGATAAATCCGCCCGTGCGCATGGTCGCGGTTTGGGTCACGGGCATTGTGCTGCATGTGACCAATTAGGGCGTTGTGCCAGTCCACCACATAGAGCGATCCGTCGGGAGCAAATTCAAGATCGACCGGTCGGAAGTTGGTATCGGTTGAAAAAAGTAAATCCTGCCGGTATTTCGTTTTGAATCCTGGCTCATCTTCCATTTTTTGATGCTGTTTAATTCCCAGAAATCCAATGTTGTTATTGATCAGAATATCTCCCTGCACTTCATCCGGAAAGTGCCTGCTTGAAACAATTTCCAAGCCTGATGTGGGGCGTACCTTATTGCTTTCAAGCAAATCGATTGCGGAGAGGTTAGCCCCGTACCTCGCATTAATATTGCCTGGTAACATCCATGCGACGCTTGGACCGGAGGAGAATAAGAAAAATTCTTGCCCAAAAGAATCGACCGTAATTCCCCAGGGATTGGGGATCTTCAATTGGGCATGTCTGGTTAAGCTCTTGCTTTGTGGAGCATATCGAAAGAAGCCCCCATTGGTTCCACGAATAGGACCAAACACCGTTTCCACATTGCTGTGCAGGAAGATTCCTTCTCCCATAAGAATCGCCCCGGAAGGGTCCGCACAAAAAGCAGAGATGGCATGGTGAGTGTCATGGTCATCAAACCCACTCAGGACCACTTCTTTTTCATCATAGCGGTCATCCCCATCAGTATCTTTTAGCAAAACCAAATTTGCCCCTTGAGAGACATAGACGCCATCATGGGATATCTCAAAGCCGATAGGAATGTGCAAATCATCGGCAAAGTTGATCTGCTTGTCTGCCTTGCCATCGTTATTGGTATCCTCAAAAATAATGAGTTTATCCTGAGGTTTTGGATCACCAATGCGGTAATGGGGATAGCTAGCCATTGTGGCCACCCACAATCGTCCTTGGTTATCGAAGGACATTTGTACTGGGTTTGCTAAATCAGGAAATCTTTTCTCATCCGCAAAGAGCTCAACTTTATAGCCTGGTGCAGTTTTAAGATGTTTTACAGCTTCATCCCCGGGCGTGTATTTCAGTTTTCCAGCTTTGATATTATCAGAGCGGTAGTTGGTTTCGACTTTGGGGAGGCGGATTGTTTTACGATCTTCTTCCTCGAGGTTGATATTTCCGAAATGTACTCCGGTTCGATCCCAGTAGCTTTTACCTCCCCATTGGGTGATGGCCATTCCGTATATTTTGGAATCTGTATTCAATCCAATCTGGTGGGCACGCACGGATAATCGATGCCATTTACCTTTGCTTGGTAAATTACCCATTCTTCTCCGTCCAGTAGTCCCATCAATTCCATAGGGAATGAGGTTATCGCCCCAAAACGCACGATGCTCCCAATTGCCGTTGTGAAATTGTATCATGATCTGCTTGGGCGGATTTTTGGGATCCAAATAAACCCATGCGAAAAACTCCTCTTCTCTGTCCGTTACTTCGTGCGGATAGCGAAATTGATCCACTACTACCTGAGTGTTCCCGTTGCCCTCCCTGAGGAGAGATTTTTTACCTGAAAGCACGGGTTCTGGTGTGCCCACAAAATTCCAGCCGGCAGAAAGACGGCTATTCCCAGGAGCCTCGTCATCAAAGAAAAGACGGGTTCCTTGTCCAATGCGGGCTGCCCAAATTGCACGGTCCCTGATCTCTGTGAACTGTCTGGTTTTCTGAATTTCAAATGGATAGTTCTTGGGTCCGTATGGATTGTAGCGTCGACCATACACATGAACCCCATTTGGAATTTTAAAGTCGTTCAGCCAGTAAAAGTTTTTGTCCATAACTGCGTCGTGAACCGCTGACCTTCTTTTTTCATCTGGGTTACCGCGGCCGAAGATTTGATCGCACAATAATTTAGCAAGTTTTTGGTTACCCAGATCGTTTAACAAAGCACCGTCAATCGTGTGACGGTTTCCATCTTTATACCAAGCGAGTGATGGATGATACGCGTCCACAAAAGTGATCCTCTTCTTTTGGGCAATCGCCAGCATTGCTTCGGTGTAAATCTTGAGATTTGCATTTTGAGATTCTCCAGTGGTTACACCTTGGGTGGGCTCGACTGCGGTTGGAGAAATCAATGCCATCAGGGGCTGAGATTCCCCGTTGTAACGCTGGCGTAGTGAGTGATCGATAAAGTAGGATAACTCCTTTTTGAAAGCCTCCAACCCGTCTGGGCCGGAGAAGGAAGAATTAAATCCAAAAAAAGCGAGGATAATGTCAGTCTGTAAGCGGGTCAGCCATTGATCCGGGTTTTCGAAAAATCCAGCTGGCGAACTTTTAGCCAAAAAGCGGGGTGGGACCAAATTTTTTGCTCCGGGGAATGCGAATTGTTCTTCCTCCGGACGGCCTGGGTGGGGGCGGAATCCTGGTGTGTTTCCTTCATCACACATATTTCGGATAACCAGACGATGATGAGGGAAGCGTAATTGCATTTCCGTTTCGAAATGTCCGTAATGAACCATTCTGGATCCCATCCCTGCACCAACCAAAGAAATATGATGGTCCTTCTGTAGGGCTATCTTGCCAGAGAGATGCAAGCTGGAAGTAAAAACAAATAAGGACAGTAAAAGAGCCCTGTAAAAATGGAAATGGGAGGAGACCATTTGGATAATAGGTTTCTGCAGTTTGATTTTAAAGAATAAGAGAGTACTTAAAATTAAGGCAAAGTACAGCTTTCAATAGCCTATGTGAGGCAAATTAGGAAAAGATGCATGACCTCCAATGAGGCTGAAATCTTGGATGTTTTGGTTAGGTGGGAGTTAGGGCTAATCTCTGCGCCCGCCGATCAGTCCCAGTCTAAATGCCCAGTAAAGTAGTGTGAGCAAAGAGGTAACAAATGCCGCCACATAAGTCATGGCGGCTGCATTGAGTACTTTGCGGGCTCCGTCCAATTCTTTTTCGGTGACATATCCGCCCCGTTGTAAGCAGGCGATCGCACGGTTGCTTGCATCAAACTCCACCGGCAGGGTAACTAGCGTGAAGACAGTAGTACATCCAAAGAGCAAAACGCCCAACCAGGAAAGGGAGGCTCCGGTTGCGGTTTGTACCCCACCCAGAAAAAATGCGAGCATGATAACAATCATTGATAAACCGCCACCTAAGTTTGCCACCGGGACCCAGGCGGAGCGGAATCCAAGAAGAGCGTACGACTTAGCGTGCTGAATCGCATGACCAACCTCGTGGGCAGCCACACCAAAAGCGGCCATACTGTTTGAATCATGAACCGCTTGGCTAAGCCTAAGAGTCTTGGTGCGGGGGTCATAATGATCACTCAGTTCTCCAGGTACACGCTCGATGCTAACATCGTGTATGTTGTTGTCCTGTAAAATATTGCGTGCAATATCTGCTCCAGTAAGTCGGGATCGGGTGGTGTATTGGCTGTATTTACGAAACCGCCCCTTGGTAATGCTCGATGCATACAAGCTAAGGCCCATTCCAATGCCAATTACGAGTAGATAAAGTGGATCAAATATCATGATGATTTGTTGTGTTTGTTTATGTTAAGCGTATCCCGCCAATGATTTTGCTCAAATACTAGCCTATCAAATTTGTTCTGCCATTCAAGCAAGAGTGGTAGAGGGCGATAAAGTCCATTTTTTCTTTTCCTCGACTTTATTAGCCCTGAATTTTTACAAATATGGAAATATATCAATGAATAGTAAAAAGACATACCTTGCAGTAGATTTAGGAGCGGAAAGTGGTCGTGTGTTGGCTGGAGAGTTTGATGGACAAACGCTCGATCTGAATGTCGTACACTCTTTTCCAAACGGCCCTATCAACCTAAATAGCTCCATTCACTGGAATACTGTCGGCTTGTACCAACAAATATTAACGGGTTTGTCCAAGGCTCAAAATGAATTCGGAGATTCACTCATCTCTCTTGGGGTGGATAGTTGGGGACTGGATTACGGTCACTTGGATGTACAGGGCAATCTCCTTGGTTTGCCATATCATTACCGGGATTCACGAACTGGACCTATGATTGAGAAAGTAAATTCTATTGTCCCGAAAGAGGAGGCCTATGCCCGCACTGGCATACAGCCTCTTTTTATCAATACTCTCTTTCAATTGATGGCTGAGACTGAGAGCAATCAATCATGCTTATCCCAATCTGATCATCTCCTTTTTACCCCTGACCTGATCAATTTCTGGCTTACCGGACAAAAGGGAAATGAGATAACCATGGCCAGCACCAGTCAGATGCTCAACCAGCAAACCAGGGATTGGGACAAGGAGTTTTTGGACAAACTGGGTATCCCCACAAATATGCTCGGGGAGCTTTGGGAACCTGGTCACCGAGTGGGAGATGTCATTGGTGGGGCTCAGGAAAAGATTGGATGCAATAATTTATCTGTCTTCACGGTAGGCTCTCATGATACGGCATCAGCAGTTGCGGGTGTGCCTGCCGCAGGAGGGCAGGATTTTGCTTATCTTAGCTCTGGTACTTGGTCGTTGATGGGGGTTGAGCAGTCCAATCCATTGTGCGATCAGGAAAGTGCCAAACTGGGATTTACTAACGAGTTTGGTATTAGGCAGGATATTCGCTACCTCAAAAACATAAGTGGTTTGTGGATCGTTCAGGAATGTCGTAGGCACTGGCAGTCCCAGGGAGATGATTTTGACTACGCACAACTCACTAGCATGGCAAAAGAGGCACCTGCTTTTCGAGCCGTTTTGGATGTGGATGACTCAATCTTTAGCACGATTGGTAGGATGCCCGAGAAAATTTCCGATTATTGTCAAAAAACAGAGCAAAACTTGCCTCAGTCAAAAAATGAAATCGTTCGGACTGCCTTGGAGGGATTAGCACTCAAATATCGTGAGGTTTTGGAAAACCTTCGACTTAAAACCGGTAAATCTCTCGAAACTATTCACATTGTAGGGGGTGGTACCCAAAATGAACTCCTCAATCAAATGACTGCTGACTCCACAGGTTGTGAAGTGATTGCTGGACCCATTGAAGCAACCAGTGCAGGCAACTTAATTATCCAAATGATGGCAGACAGAGAAATTAGCTCGCTTGAGCAGGGTAGGGAACTAATTGCTCAATCATTTGAACTGAAGAAATATGAACCTAAAAAGTCAGCCTCCTGGGATGAGGCATTTGGAAAAATGCT
>JAYNJW010000065.1:0-4708 GCA_038110535.1 Opitutia bacterium
CTTCCACTTCCAGTCCAAGCATGGGCAATACATCGACCAATTCCCCTGCATCCGCAGGCAAATCAACATATTCCTTCAACCATTCCAGACTTATTTTCATGCAGGTCCTGTAAACTGGGAAAGAAAACGCTGGTCGTTCTGGTAGAAGTGACGGATATCATCAATGCCATGAAGAATCATGGTGATCCGCTCAATTCCGACTCCAAACGCATATCCACTCCATTCCTTGGGGTCGAGATTGACCAATTGTAAAACTTCCGGATCGACCAGGCCGCACCCCATGATCTCGATCCATTTGTCACTTAGTTTTCCCAGGTTGGGGGCTTTTAGATCCACCTCAAAGCTTGGTTCAGTAAAAGGGAAAAAGCTAGGGCGTAACCGGGTTTGTACTTTATTGCCGAAGGTTTCCCTTAAGAAATGATCAAGCACGCCCTTGAGATCGAGCAGGGTGACATCGCGGTCAATGCACAATCCTTCGATCTGGTGAAAGTTTGCCGAGTGGGTGGCATCGACCGTATCCCGACGAAAACAACGACCGGGTGCAATTACCCGCAAGGGTGGTTTTTCCCGGAGCATGGTACGAATCTGAACCGATGAGGTATGGGTGCGCAAAAGATGGGCTTCTTTTGCTTTCTTGGAAACATTTGCCCACTTGGATTCGGGAGAGAAAAACAGGGTGTCCTGTGCATCCCGGGCGGGATGGTCTTCGGGCGTATTGAGGGCATCAAAGCAGAACCATTCGGTTTCCACCTCGGTTGCCTCGGTCACCGTAAATCCAATCTTTCGAAAAATGGACACCACTTTTCTACGGGTTGCCGAGAGGGGATGCAAAGAACCGGAACGATTAGGAATCGCCGGCAGGGTGGGATCGTATGGATCTCCGAGGGCGGCCAGATCTGCCTGTTCCTCAACCTTGCTCAGCGATGCAGCAAACAATGCCTCAACCTGCTTCTTGGCTTGGTTTAGTGCCTGTCCAAAGGCGGGTTTATCCTCCCTAGGTAATTGGCCAATTAATTTGGATGCCTGAGTCAGGGAACCCTTGGGTCCAAGAATACCAGCTTTTGCCTGATCCCAGTCTGAACGATTGGAAATATTTGCCTGGATTGCCTCCGCTTGGTCGACAATGGCTTGGAGATCGTTCTCCACGCCAAATCAGAAAACGAGCGAGCCCTTAGGCCGCAAGTGCGGTTTTTGCCTTGCCCACTAACTCTTTGAATGACTCGGGTTCGTGGATGGCCAGTTCGGAGAGCATTTTCCGGTTCAACTCGATGTTGGCCTTGCTCAATCCGTGGATAAATTCACCGTAGCGCAAGCCTTCCTCACGGCAGGCAGCGTTTATGCGAACAATCCATAATTGACGAAACTCGGTGCGGCGCTTGCGACGGTGGGCATAAGCGTATACTTCCCCACGATCAACTGCATCCTTGGCATAGCGGAAGAGACGGGACTTGTTTCCAAAAAATCCGCGTGCTTTCTTTAAAACCTTCTTGCGGCGTTTACGGGTGGCGGGAACGTTGCGTGCACGTGGCATGGCTGATGGTCTCCTCTACAATTAATTTTGGGTTGAAATTAGCTCGAAATCGCGTTGATCACTCGCTTAGCCATACCATGGGCAAGTACATGGTCTTGACGGCCTGCCTGTGCCTGCTTGTTTGACTTCTTGCGGCGCAAGTGACGTTGGCCAGGTTTACGATGGGTAACTTTACCGGATCCGGTGACCTTAAATCGTTTGGCGATTCCTTTGTGCGTCTTTCTCATGATGAAAATTTTGGGAAAAGGATGATATATAAGGATTTCCCACCATTCAATCAAGCGAAATGAATCGTTTATCCGTCGTAAATAAGCAGTCCGAGATAACTTTCGTAGGCAAACCAGCAAGCAAAGAATAAAAACACGGCCCAGAGGATGATTTTGAAGATTAATTTTCTAAGCCAGTAGGATTGGTGTGAATTCGCTCCATCATCCCCAAAATCATGAAAATAATGGACGAGGTCACGGTCCATGGAACGGCCGGAAATTTTACGGTATGTTTTTCCGTAATTACGGCGTTTCCGCCAGTAAAGTAGCCGGAATATTCGGTGTAACATGGGCTCAATCAGGGCTCCAGATACCTCTTTCCGCTGGCTTCGGAAAAATCCAGTCTTGATACCGTGGCCATATTTTCCTGCAAAGCCCAGAGATCGGAACCGACTTCCACCCTGGCACTGTCCAGCCATTCGGTCCTGTATGTCAGTTGGTAGCTTTTACCATCATCAGTGAGATTAAATAAACTGTTGAGCTTTAGGGAGTTGGCAAAAGTCAGGATTGGATCCTCTTTTCCATCGTATGCCGGAGGATAGTTGAGGTTATGCACCGTCAATCCTTCTGGTACCGGAAGAGTAGCCAAGATCTGGGCATATTTGGCGGCGGATTCTGCGGCCGCATCCAGAGACTTGGCCATATCACCTTTCACTTTGCCACCACTGTCACGAATTTGATCAAATTCCTCGTTGGGCAAGGCCAGGCTTACTGCCATTGCCCGCAAGCCGAGCAGAGATGCTTCCATTGCTCCACCCACCGTGCCGGAAGAAAGAATCATGGGCATGGTCACATTGTATCCTAGGTTGATCCCGCTCACTACCACATCGGGCTCGCGGTCGAGTAAGTTGCCCACTGCCAGGTTTACACAGTCTGCCGGGGTGCCATTTACGGAGTAGGCTTCTTTACCGGGATATTTTTTCACCTTTTCCGGCTTGAGTGTCTGATGCCTAGTAATGGCGTGTCCAATCCAGCTGCGTTCTCCATCCGGAGCACAGGTGATTACCTCGCATTCCTTGCTTAATGCTTCCACCAAGCGGATAAGAAAGTTTGAATTTATCCCATCATCATTGGTTGCCAGGATCAAAGGTTTTTCGTTTTTGCTCATCAATTGTTTCTTACTGCCTAGCGAATTCATTCTCTTCGGGCAATCGGAAGATTGAGCAAAGCATCGAATTTTGCCAAAAAAAAGCGGGCACCCCCCTTTGGGATGCCCGCTTCGGGGATTTGTTAGAAGCTTTGGAGTTTTAAAGCATTCTGCTTAGGAGGCTACTGGCTCGGCTGCTTCCTCAGTTTCTTCCTCCGCTGCTTCGGTGGAAGATTCTGCATCTTCAGCTGGTTTGTTTTCCTCCATCGCGGCACGACGGCTCAGTTTTACGCGTCCCTTGTCGTCGATACCGATACACTTGACGATGATTTCATCGCCAAGTTTGCAAATGTCTTCGGTCTTGTTCACCCGGAAGTCTGCGAGTTCGGAAATGTGGCAAAGCCCCTCCTTGCCGGGAAGACATTCCACGAATGCCCCGAATTCCTTCACCCCGCGGACAATACCACGGTAAATCTTGCCTACCTCGATCTCTCCGGTCACCAGTTCGATCTCGTCGAGGGCACGTTGCATCGCTTCCGAACTGGTTGCATAGATGCGTACCTTTCCACTGTTGTCCTCATCGATATCGATGCTCGCACCAGTCACTTCGGTGATTCGGCGGATATTCTTTCCTCCCGGGCCTATCAATGCACCGATTTTTTCGGGATCGATCTTTACGGTCTCAATGCGTGGTGCATGCTCGCGCAATTCCTTGCGGTGTGAGGGCAGGGACGCTTCCATCACATCAAGAATCTTCATTCTTGCTGCAGTTACCTGCTTTACCGCTTCCTTGGCGATATCGAAGGGAAGGCCCTGAATCTTTAGGTCCAACTGGAATCCGGTCACACCCTGACGGGTACCGCATACCTTAAAGTCCATGTCCCCGAAGTGATCTTCCGCTCCAATGATATCGGTCAGGACCACATGCTTGGAAATATTGCCATTTTCATCATGCTCGGTCACCAGTCCGGTGGAAATACCAGCAACATGTCCGCTGAGCGGTACACCGGCGTCCATTAGTGCGAGGGACCCGCCACAGACACTGGCCATGGAAGTCGATCCATTAGAGGACATAATTTCCGAAACCACGCGGATGGCGTAGGGGAATTCGTCTTCTGGGGGAAGCACAGGAAGGACGGAACGCTCGGCAAGAGCGCCATGTCCGATTTCGCGACGTCCGGTAAATCCAAAACGGCCCGCTTCACCCACCGAGAACGGAGGGAAGTTGTAGTGCAAAATGAAGGACTTGGAGGTTGGTCCGCCGGTCAATCCATCAAGGTCCTGCACGTCCCGGCTGGTTCCAAGGGTGGAAAGCACGAGGGACTGGGTTTCACCACGGGTAAAGATCGCTGAACCATGAACGCGGGGAAGCACACCTGTTTCACAAGTGATCTCGCGCAAATCATCGGGCCCACGGCCATCAGCACGCTTTCCTTTTCCAAGGATATTGTCGCGGTAGACTTCTTCCTGAATCACTTCGAAAGCCATCTTTACATAGTCCTCGTCGTAATCCTCTCCGAATTTCTCCTCGCATGCCTTGTTGGCTTCTTCCTTGATCGCATCCACAGCCACCTGGCGCTCCTGCTTGGAATCGGCAAAGATGGCTTCTTCCATGCGGTTGCCGGTGATTTCGCGGCAAAGAGCGAGCACATCGTCAGGCACTTTGACCAGTTCAAATTCTTTCTTTTGCTTTCCGCAAAGGGCAGCGAGTTCACGCTGGGCAGCAATGATGTCCTGAATGGCTTCATGAGCATATTCAAGAGCTTCCACAAATCGATCCTCGGGAATTTGATCGGCGGATCCTTCGATCATCATCATTTCCTT
>JAYNJW010000065.1:4808-7217 GCA_038110535.1 Opitutia bacterium
GGGCGCAGGGGACGGTCGCACAAGCGGGAGGTGAGAATTTCCTTCTCGGTTGGTTTTCCTTCACGCTTGAAATAGCCACCTGGAAAACGTCCGGCAGCGGTGAATTTTTCGCGGTAATCCACGGTCAGGGGAAAGAAATCCTGTCCGGGGCGGAGGGTGGCGGCAGCAGTTGCGGATACAAACACACTGGTTTCTCCTTGGCTTATGGTTACGGCTCCGCTGGCCAATCCGGCAAGCGTGCCGGAAGATATTTGAATGCCGAGCTTCTCGGCGGTTACATTATGCTTCTGTTTCATTTTCGTACTTTTGGTTGTAGTATTTTGATCTTCTGCTTCATCCATTCACCGGACCGGATTGTCCGGTTAATGCCCCACACCTCATAAGATTAGGACACGGCAATACCGTGCTGTTTCCATGAAAGTGGGAAAAAGACTCGGGCCACGCATGGCTACGAGTTTGATAAATTGAATACAAGGAATGGAAAGGGGGAACAAACTTAGCGACGCAGGCCGAGTTTCTCGACAATTGCCTGGTAGCGCTTCAATTCGTTCTTCTTCAAGTAATCCAGCAATTTTCTCCGGCGGGCTGCCATCATCAGCAATCCTCTGCGGGAGTGAAAGTCCTTGCGGTGGGTTTTTAAATGTTCCGTAAGGTGGGAAATCCGGGCGGTAAGCAATGCAATTTGCACCTCGCTGGATCCGGTGTCCTTATCGTGGGAACGATTATCTTCTATGATGTTTTGTTTATTTACTTGTTCTGACATTTGATTGATTTAATTGCACGACCCGATGGATTGACGGGTGCCAATCCGCGTCGCAGGGTGAGCCGCAACGCCGTTTTCGTCTCGCTTTCCGGTGGTTGAATTCCAGATCGCCAGCATGGCCGAGGGAACAACTCCAAGGAGTGGCTCCTAACGATGAGGTAAGAATACTGTCCTTTTTTGTACATTTTACAAGCACGAAAGCGGTTCCGCGCTTGCCTCCTTGCCCGTCCGTCCCAACATCTTTCCCATTCCTATGTCCAGTATTCTTTATTTCGCCTATGGTTCCAATATGAACCTCGATCAAATGGCCATGCGTTGCCCCGGTGCCCAGCTTGGCCCGGTCGCCCGTCTGGCTGGTTGGAAATATTTTATCAATGGGGATGGCTATGCCGGGATTGAAAAATCAAATGACTCTGAGGTCTTGGGTTGTTTATGGACTTTGCAGGATAAACACTGGCGTGCCCTTGATCATTATGAAGGTGTGGCCGGTGGCTATTACGAACGGATCGAGCTGGAGGTCGAGCAGATGGCAGATGGTAAATTGGTTAAATGCTGGGTCTATTTGTCCTGCAATTACGAATATGGCGTACCTTCTCCAAAGTACCAACTGGCTGTGGTCGATGGTGCCCGACAGGTAAAGCTCCCAGCGGATTATTTGCCTGTGCTTGAGAGCTGGGCAAATGGATACCCCGATTAATGAGCGACTCTTTGCCGAACTGGTCTTTCTTCGTCGATACCGGGGGTACCTTTACTGACTGTCTTGCCCTCGATCCATATGGTACGACTCACCGGGCCAAGGTACTTTCCCGTGGTAGTTTGTCCGCCCGGATCGCCTCCATTGAATCCGGGAATTGCTTGAGGCTGGATGGCTCACCTGACTGGCCGGATGGTTTTCCGCTCGGGTTTCGTTTGGTTGGCAAGGATGGCGAGTGCCGGGTTTCGGGATGGAATAAGGCTGGTTCTATACTTCATTTTGAGGTTCAGTTGCCGAGCAGTTTGCAGATTGGCGATGCGATCGAGCTTTTATCGGGCGAGGAAGCACCGGTATTGGGCCAACGCCTGATCCTCGCCCGGGCAGGGCTGTCCCCCAAAGAAATTTCTGCAACCATGCGGCTCGCCACCACCCGCTGTACCAATGCATTATTGGAGGGCAAGGGAATCGAGCCTGTCTTGTTTATCACCAAGGGTTTTCCCAATCTGCTGGAAATTGGGGATCAGCGAAGAATAGACCTCTTTGATCTGGTTCCTAAAAAACGCCCCGTCTTGCACGGCCCGGTGGTGGAGGTGGGTGAACGGTTGGATCGCGATGGAGAAGTCCTGCAAGTTCCCGATCTTTCCGCTCTGGAATCAGAAGCCCGAGAGTTTTTAGCGGATGGTCACAGGGTTGCGGTGGTTTCTTTTCTACACTCCTATTTGAATGATGAGCACGAGAAAGCAGTGGGTGCAAAACTACTCGAATGGGGATTTAAACGGGTCATTCTTTCCAGCGAGGTCCGCCGGTTTCGTAAATGGTTGCCCCGTTGTGAATCCGCAGTAGTGGAGGCCTATTTGTCCGATGTTTTGAATAAGTACTTGGATGCGGTGGAGAGCGGGCTGGGGGAGGGGGCAGAATTGCTGGTATCCTCCAGTTCAGGTGGCTTGTCCAA
>JAYNJW010000066.1:0-7118 GCA_038110535.1 Opitutia bacterium
GGTTTCTCGATGTGCCGCAGGAACAAATTCTTTCGTTGGCTTTTCCAGGATTAATGGTTGTGGATATCAAAGATGTTTACCTTGCGATCTAGATGAGTTTAGAAAATCCCGTGGGAATTATTATCACGATAAACACATTAAGCCCATAGATGATGCCTACGCTTCAGGCAACCTTACAGATAGCCAATACAAATTAATGCACAGGCAAGCTCTCAACCAAGTTAAGATAGAATCTGAGCAAGATTATGGTAAGTCTGGGGCTGGTTTTAATTTCAGTAGACCAGAAGGTAGTCATGCTGAAATGAAAGATATTGTAGAAACTAATTTAAATGACTTTACACCAAAATCACTACAGAGAAGTTATCAGCAGTCCCCTTCAAAAAATTCAATGAACAGATCACTTAATCTGACAGATGCAAAAAATGAACTTCTCGATAAATACTTAAGTAAAGAGATTACAAAGGAGGAGTACTTCCAATTACGAAGAGAGCTGGAAAAAAGGTAGTGTAAGCTCATCACCCACCTCCACAAACCTTACAGCCTAGCACCATCGTCATCATACTCTTTCGCTTATCTTGGGTTCGGCAATGCAAGATGAATACATCTTATTATGTTCTCTAGCTATTTCTTTCTCTTGAGGATGCACTCGTAAGATGGACCCAATGGACCGGTTGCTCTTCTTGCGGACACTAGTTCCCAACCCTTTTCTCCGTAACCATTCATAGAAGTGGTGAAAAAAGCGTCCATCGGACTTTCAATACTATATTCCCATTTGGGGGTAGGCTTTAAAAAACCTAAAAAAGGAAATCCCAATAGAGCCATCAGTAGAATGATAATTATGTTAGCTTGTGTCTTTGTCATCTTATTTTTGATTTATTGTTATTGTTGTTGAAACCCCTAATAATTCTTATGACAACTTGGCGGAATACATCCCAAAACTCATAACCCGCACCCACAAACCCTACAGTTGTTCCCACTCGGTTCATCCGCATAACGCCCGCTCTTAGTAGTCCAGTAGTACCTACAACTACTGTTGTGAGTCTTCCCACTTGAGGTAATCCAAAACTCCTTTTCTCCGACTTTAGGAACGCTCTTAGAAACACCTCCTCCATCTATCGGATAGATCGTTAATCCAAGCGAATGCTCAGCACTAATCTTTCGTACTCGCTCAACATATTTGTTGTCGGATGGAGCAAGTACGATCAATGCAACACCTGGTCTTTTTCCCGTGTGCATCGCATAGTTTAAAGTCTGTCCAATCGGCTTCTGCCCACATCTTTGCAAAGTCTACTTCAATGGCGTGTGTGGTGGTCAGAATATCGCACCTAGTGCCGTCTTTCATTACCACTTCAACTTGCCCTCCAATTTCCCTCGCAATCTTCTCTTGGTAGCACCTTCTGGGATTGCTTGCCGAATAACGGAATGGCGAGGATGAGGATAATGGTTAATCGCATTGGTTTAGTAACGCTAAGTGCGAAGGATTCGTCAAGTTTGACTCGTGAACATGAAAATGCTTAGTTGGAAAGTGAGACATTTTTTTATTCTGCTAATTTCCATCCTACTTCATGGGTGTGTTTCATACTCCAAAGATGGTAACCCACCGAGTAATTTTAATCGGTTTGGGGGGTATAATGATCACCATTTCTCTCCAGAATCGCATCCCAATAGAGGGCAAATCGGACCAGGTGGATGGTGGTAACTAAAGGACGATTTGATCCTGTGATAAAATCTAATTAGGAACTAAAAACTGGAGCCACCTGTCAGGGTCGAACTGACGACATCCTCATTACAAGTGAGGCGCTCTACCAACTGAGCTAAGGTGGCGTCCTCAATTCACCCTAAGGAAAAATTGAAGAAGATCAATTGGATTGTGACCTAAATAATCCTACCTGCAAATAAACTATGGGGTCCGGGCGGCAATTGAGTCGTGAATAACCTCCTGAATGGTCCGGTTGGGAGAAAGTTTTGCTTTTTGAGAAACAACCAAAGCGGTTTTTAACAGTTGAGATTTCACTAGACGTTCCACTTCAGACCAGCATGTTTCTTCAATGTCTTTGGTATAGGCTAGTTTTGGATCGGCGGTATTGAGGTGGGACTTGAGAAGCCGAAGTTTAGCTTTCTCAACATCCTTTGAATACCGCAAACTGATCCATTCGGATATTTGGTCCAGGCTCCAATCTTGTGCAGGTTCTTCCTTTAGTGCTATCCAAGGCTTGCGATCTAGCAAGTGCTGGTGCAGGGAGGTTTTGATTTCGAGAATTTCAAAATAAAAATCGTTTACTTTAGCAGGCCCTTTCATGGCAACATTGTCTCTCCTGCCACCGGAACAACCTACCAAAAGAGCCAGTACTAAGAAAGATCCAATCTTCATATTACCAACCAAAAAAAACTTAGCCGTTATGTCAAATGACAGGTCTAAGTTTGTGAGTAAGTGTAACAACTTTTGACTAAAATATTGTAATAGTGTAAATATTGGACTATACTAAATAAACGATAATAAATGGAGGTTTACTATGAGAAAGATCAAACTAATGGGATTAATTTATATATTCTGGATACTTTTGGTTAAAGTATCCGGGCAAAGTGACTATGATGAAACCAGTTATTATCCAACTGATGGAGAAGACGAAATAAGGAAAGGATTAGAGTTGTCCCGTGACTTGATTGCTTTGGCTAAAGAGATTTCATATGCCCCGGACTCTGGTTTTTATTCTTCTGGTTCAAGTAGTCAGGAATCAAAATCTAGCCTCATTTTAAATTTGCTGGATAAGGAAAAACTTAAAACGAGTCTTTGGTCAAAAATGAACCGCGAACAAAGGCTTACAGACCACGCCAATCTTAAACTTCATTACATGGTAAATAAGGAAAAGATTGAGATGCAAAA
The DNA here is from genome assembly GCA_038110535.1 of Opitutia bacterium. GTDB lineage: Bacteria > Verrucomicrobiota > Verrucomicrobiia > Opitutales > Seribacteraceae > Chordibacter. The sequence continues at coordinate 2,885 of JAYNJW010000066.1, forward strand.
TCATTACCGCCGGGTAGCACAGTTGAGAACGAACGATCAACTAGTTGCCAGGGCATGGGAGAGGAGTCCTACAGGCAAGAGAGATGGTAGATACTGGCACCAATTATCTGTCGGTGAGAAAGAGGTCATGAAAATGAGGTATGTCCGCCATCATAACCCAGAGATTTTTGAGGAAAAGTACCCGCACGATTTGGTTATCCCTGAATCAGAATATGCCATGGCCTGGGAAATTAGCAACTTTGGCAATGATGGCATTCCTAAATGGAAGCAGTTGCGGAACTTCGAAACCAAGAATAAATTCAGAAAATCTTATTATGACCACAAACTTGCAAAACTTACACCAAAGTTTGATGTGTCAGATGATGAATTGGCAGAGGCTTGGGAAGTGGCTCATCTGGGAGGCTCAGGATTTGTTAGTTGGGAAGAGATTGCAGACTCCAAAATAAGGGAAAAATTTCGTGAATCCTACCTCGCTCTGCTTTACCGCAACGGAGGTAGGTTTTCTGAGCCAAAGGCTGGGGGAAATAAATTGGTTGCCTTGGCAAACTTTCAACCTGGGATCTAACTAACTTTTTTCCGACAAAAAATGGAAGAAATTCATCGAATTCAAATGGTTTAAGTTTCACAGGTAAAAACCTTTTCCGGGTCAATCCATTTCTCCAAAAGGCGTAGGCAGGTTTGCTTGAGCCGGCTTTCGGTTTCTCTGAGGTAGCCTGTATATCCGTTTTCAGCTTGAAAGCCACCTGCAAACAAAGCTTCTTCTGGGTACTGTTTTTCGATCTTCTTATAGAAACCACTGGGCATGCGGAAAGCTCCCACGCTGACTGAGTGTATGGCATGCTCTGGTACTTGGGCGAAAATATCTTCGAATAACTGGCAATACCGGTTCTCAAAGTCCTGGCAGTCAAGCAGGGGATCAATCCTCAGACCTACCGGCCAACCCCGTTTCGCCAGAGTGTGCATGGCTTGGATTCTTGCTCTTACACTCGGTACTCCATGCTCAACTTGTTTACTTACTTGATCTGGGGTAAAGCTGAACGCAACCACCGTCCGGGATTGTGGATCTATTTTTTCTAAAACCTGAGTATTTACGCTTTTGGTTCGTAACTCCAACCATGCATTCGGAAGGGTGTTGAAAAAGGGTAGGAAATGAGCGACAAAACCTGTGACGGACTCAAGTGCGAGGCTGTCACAATCATAGCCTGAGAAAAACCAGCTGGGATCGGTTGAAGATTGGGCTGCTCTAGTGATCTCTTTTTCGAAATCCTCAAAATTGACAAACAAGAGATAATGGGCAGAGGGATACATACCCTGAAGAAAACAATACCGGCAATCGTAGAGACAATTAAGCAGGTGTGAAAAATAGAAATTATGTTTTCCACCTACCCCATAAGTGGGCGGTATGGGATGAACAAGTTTACCGGTTTGTCGGGCGAGAATCAGTGCTGGTTTCTTTTTTTGCAAGCGAAAGCTCTGCCCGGAAGGATTGAAAATTTCTTTGTAGTGCTTGCAAGGAATAACCGTGGCCTTGGGAAACCGAGAGATAATTTCATCAGATTTGGATAAACCCTCAATTCCTTCTTCGATGTATATGGTATCTATCATCCAAGCATGCGGTGGGGTTTAAGAAAGTCGGAAATCTTTTGGATGGCATCACCGGCATGGGAGGATGAACGAGCAAGTTCTTCCATGATGCCCATATCTAGGCCCAGGATTTTTGCGTGTCTTATCAACTGGTGGAGTTGGTGAGACCGGGTGACTGAAAATGAATGAGTTTTGCGAATAGCAATGAATGACTGCTCCAATGTTTGGTCGGTTTGCAAACTCTCGCTTGCCTGATCCATCTGCCTCACCAAAGCGTCAATTGCTGGAAGATGTTGGTGGATCATGGCTGGTGCTTCTTGGGGAGAGAATTGATCCAGTGGGTGGGAAGGATTATCGGATACTACTTTAATTACCTGGATAAGCTCGCGGATGGAGAATTGAATCGCAGTTTTATAAAAGGCGTGGGATTCCATGTCGCAACCTTGTCCCTCTTCATACTGCAAGGATGGTTCGGTACAGGTCCTTACTGAGCTAACCTGCAATGAAGAGTAATAAATCCGAGGCGGATAAAAGGACTCCTCTGCTTGATCATCCTCAATTTTTCCGGCGATGAATGGATCTCCTTTGGCGAAGTTTCCATGACCTGCAATACCCAGGTTTATCCATGCCTGGTTAGGAGTGCCCGTATGCTTTGCAAGTATTTCGGTCGCCCAGGAAGACCGTTCTTTTCCAGAACCACTGAGAATCAAAGAGTGCCGATTATTTTGAAAAAGCGGATGTGATCTATGAGTAGCTTTGGTGAGTCCGTAATAATCAATAATTGGCTGGGCCTCGCCGATAAATGCGATGACAAAGTTCATTTTTCCACCAGTTGCAGGTTTTTGCTTAGCTTGGCAGAATATTTTTCAGACAAGTTTCGATAGGTATCCGCATCTCCTCTCTTTTGTCTTTTTTCCGCACCTTGGGCAAGGATTGTACATTTTTTGATGAGTGCTTCATAAACGAGTTTTTTTCGGTTAGGGGAAAGCAAAGGATTGGCCAGAAGTTTTTGCAAAGCCATGACTCTGAACCTGTCCATTCCCCAGGTGGATCTGGATAATTGGTCTGCATGCCCACCATGTTTAATGACAAGTTTTTCATCCACCAGTCCGATCTCTTTGTGCAAGAGTAATCGCAACCAAAAATCGTAGTCTTCGCAGACGGGGAGGGATTCATCAAAAAATCCAACTGTATCAAAAACTGAACGGTGAAGCAGAACCGAGGATGGACAAATTAAACAATGTTTCAAGCTTCTCTCCCAAAGTAAGTGATTGGATTTATTGAGGTAAACCGGTGGTTTTACTTCATTGTTGTTTCGCAACCATTTTTCATCTGTATGAATGGCTCGAATGTGAGGAAATATTTGGAAGTATTTACTTTGCTTTTCTAATTTGGATGGCTCCCATTCATCATCTGAATCCAGTAGGGCGATCCATTCGCCAGATGTGCATTTAATCCCCCGGTTTCTTGCGCTCGCAACCCCTGCATTCTTTTCGTTTCTGATTATAGTAATGCCTGGGCACAAGTCTTTGATTGAGTCATCCACGGGAGGGGATGATCCATCATCCACAACCACCACTTCAAGCGGGTAAAGAGTTTGGCTGGCAACGGAATGCAATGCCTTGCTGAGCAAGGCAGGACGATTGTGCACCGGAATAACTACCGATATGTTCGTTTGCAATCTGCCCTCCTAAGCTGGCCCCGATGAACGGGTCCCGCTTGCTTTAAAATACTTTTACCGAAACTTCAGTACCTTCAAAACCGGGTGCACTGATCACCAGCTTACCCTCGCCGGCTTCCCCCCCTTTGATAGGAATATTAACGGTCATATCTCCTTCAGAAATAATGGCCTCGGGCATGATAACCGAATTGGGTATATTTGTTTTTACATCAATAGCCAGGCCGCCAGCAGGGGCCTCGTAATCAATTTTGAAGAGCAAAGTGGCAGTATCTCCGGATTGAATTTCGATAGAATTAGGGCTAACCCCCAGACGGCTCTCGTCGATCCGGAAATTACCAATATCGAGTGCACCATGGGCACCCCCGGAAAGTTTTACTGGGTAATCGAGTCCAGAGGGAAGGGCGGGTACCACAAAGCGCAGTTCGTTCTCTGACAAATACTTGGTGGTCGCATCCTCCTCACCCACTTTAATCACATCATATTTGGTGAGTCCACGTCCCTGCACCGCAATTTCCGCACCGACTGGCCCACGGTAGGAAGCGAGGTTGCCAACATAACGGTTTTCGAGGCGAAATACTTGAAGATCACTGGTTACACTCCGATCGGCAATATTTCCATTGTCGAGAACACTGGCATATTTAGCTTCGTAATAATAGGTCGCTTCATCAAAGCCTGCGGGCAGTTTGTAATCACAACTCCAAAGCTCAGGATTCAAATCATCCTGAACCATGATTAATTTTTCCCCCCCGACTACTGCAAAGACTTCAACGGTGTCTATTTTGATCCCTCGGTCCTGAATTTCCAATTCGGTCTGGAGGGTGTAAATGCCCGATGGGTTTTGGCTTACATTCTTGGAAGTCAGGTTGATAAAGTTTGGCTGTCGGCAACTGGAGAGAAACCACAAGCTTGCTGACAAGGCGGAAAAAACGATTAATTTGGAAAAGAATTTCATGGTCGTATGAATCAAGC
>JAYNJW010000067.1:0-2673 GCA_038110535.1 Opitutia bacterium
CTTGGTTCATACATCCATTCACTCCCAAACCATCCAAATTCACCTGTGAATCTGCCTCTTTCGGATGTGTAAACAAAAGAAAGGGCTTGCTCTGATTGTAATTTTATCGAGTCAACTAAGCGGCCAATATTTTCATCCATTGCGAGCAAACATCGCAGATAATTCTTGATGAATCTTTGAAACTTCCAGATACCGAGTGATTGATCACTCAGGGATTCTCTGGCAAAAGCCTCGTTCTGTGCTTTCCAGGAAAGTGCCCATGCAGATTGCTGTTCATCGTTCATGGAAGCTAGGTTTTTTGCCAATATCGATGAATCTTGTTTGGACTTATTGGTATCGGGCAGGCTCTCAAAAAAAAGATCATCGATCAAATCGAGATCATGGGCTATGTTCATACGCTGGTATTTATTTGCAGGTGTTCGATGCGAAAAATCAGTAAAAAATGTATCAGGCGTTTCGAACCATTCCTTGTCATAAGTATCAATTTTTCGAATGGGAGGAATCCATGGCCTTCTTGTTGATGGGTAGGAAACGAGAACAAAAAAAGGCTTTTCTGAAAGGGATTCTTCTTGGAACCATCGAATGGCTAGGTCGGTGATGATATCCGTTGAATGACCTTCTATTATGAAATCATTATGTGGATCCTTAATCTTTGGATTAAAAAAAATGGCTTGGTCCTCAAGTATGCTCCAATAATCAAAGCCATAAAATTTTGGTTCATATTCCCATGTCCATGTTCCAAAAAACGCTGTTTTATATCCAAGTTTTTTGAACGAATGCCCGATAAAATTTGAGTGATCAAAAGTTTCTAAATTCGAACCTTTAACCAAGCCGGTAAGAATGCAAAAAGCAGTCTTTGCAGAGATGGCACTTGTGCAATAGGCATTTCGGTGGGAAAAGCCAGATTTTGCGATCCTGCTTAAATGTGGTGTTGGATTGATCGGTGACCCTAATTTATCTAGTGAATCAAGAAGACGAGCGGCATGATCATCCGATAGACAAACCAAGAGATTGGGATGGGTTTCTTCACTTTTGGCAACAAAGGATAGGAACGCACAATAAAACAAAACAAGCCAAAGAATGGAACGGTGTTGCATGTGGGCACTTTTGGTAATGATTTTTGAATTGGCGAATCTTTTTAAAGCCCTTTTTCTAAATTGGACACGGCTAGTAGAAATGAATAAAACATCTGCTTGTATGTACAGTACTTTATAACTATGAGATATGTAATATGTGTGGAATTGTAGGATATTTAGGGAAGGGCATTGCACAGGAGCCACTTATCGATGGTTTGCGTCGCCTTGAGTATCGGGGATACGATTCTGCGGGTGTGGCTTTTCATGATGGAGATTCCTTTTCATTGGCCCGTGAGACCGGAAGAGTTGAAAATTTAGCTAAATCATTACATGGTGATTTCAGTCATTCCTCATTGGGCATAGCACATACCAGATGGGCAACTCACGGTGCGGTTACTGTATCCAATACCCATCCACACCTTAGCCATGATAAGAAATTTGCTCTGGTTCACAATGGTGTGATTGAAAATTTCTCTTCTTTAAAAAAATTTTTAGTACAAGAAGGGATCGGCTTTTCTTCTGAAACTGATTCTGAAGTACTCTGCAACTTGATCGCCTTTCACTATGAACAATTGCCCTTGGGTAAGGACCGGTTCATTAATGCAGTCAGTACAGCACTCGGTAAGTCGCGCGGTGCTTATGGTATTGCAGTGATGTGTATCGATTATCCGGATATGTTGGTTGGGGCCCGAAGAGGTTCGCCATTGGTTGTGGGAATCGGCGAGGATGCTAATTACATTGCAAGTGATGCCTCTGCTTTTGTCGGCAGGGCAAAGCAGGCTGTTTTTCTCAAAGACGGAGAGTTGGCCATTTTGCAAGGTGGCGAATTTCGAATTACCAATCAGGAAGGCCACGATGCGGAAGCGATCGCTCAGCCATTGGATCAAACGCTTGAGGAGGTAGAACTCGGAGATTTTGGTTCTTACATGGAGAAAGAAATCTATGAGCAGCCAACTGCATTGGCCAATACGCTTCGCGGTCGTTTTGGAGATGACGGAACCACCGCAAAGCTGGGGGGATTACAGGGGCATGAGGCTGAACTTAGAAATGTGGACCGTATCATTTTTGTTGCCTGTGGCACAGCCAGGCATGCCTGTATGGTCGCAGAATATTTAATTGAAAAATTAGCTCGTGTGCCAGTCGAAGTTGAGCACGCTTCCGAATTTCGCTATCGGAACTCTCCAAAATCAGGACGATCTCTCGTCATTGCAGTAAGTCAATCCGGGGAAACCTTGGATACTTTAGAAGCAGTTCGCGAAGCTAAGACTAAGGGGCTTCTGACCCTTGGGATTACCAATGTGGTTGGCTCATCGCTTGCCCGGGAGACAGATGGCGGAGTTTACCAACGAGTGGGCCCAGAAATTGGGGTCGCATCAACGAAAGCTTTTTCTTCTCAGGTTTGTCTTTGCGCGATGTTGGGTCTTGCTCTTGGAAGAATGCGGGACTTGTCACCTACAGATGGAGCAAATCTAGTGGAGGCTCTTCAACAGATGCCGAATCTAGTTGCAGAAATCTTACAGAAAGGGGAGCAGGTCAGAGAACTTGCGATCAAATACGCCAAGGCAGAGCATTTACTTTTTCTTGGGCGCCAAAGTCT
>JAYNJW010000067.1:2773-6906 GCA_038110535.1 Opitutia bacterium
GTTGCTCACGAAGTTGTCCGGCCCATTTTAGCCAATGTACCCTTGCAACTATTCGCTTATCACTTCGCCCGCTTGCGTGGATTAGATGTGGATAAGCCGAGGAATTTGGCCAAGTCAGTGACTGTAGAATAAGATTCCTGCACCTTCACTTTTTTAGTTTTGGTCCTCTAAAATTTGGTGGATCGACCCAAGGGTTTCTAGGGCTCCTTCTGTGATGGTGTGAACCCCATTTGGTGCATGATTATCTTGCGGATTAACCCGGATCATTGTACAGGCATAATCATGCCAAGTTTGTTCACAAAAAGAACGAACCGTAGGTACATGTATTCCAGCCCCAAATTCCATAATAAGAAGGCTTGGACTGCCATGATTGACCATCCATTTCTGTAGGTTTTTTTCCTGTATTAAATGGATTGATGGATCCCAAAAAAAGTCCGAAAACATCAGAATGTTTGGCCTGGCTAAAGCCCCGCACTTGGGGCAGGATGGCAATGCAGACTCACATCTCAAGGAAGTGGGGCAGATGTTAAATGTTTTTGTGGTATGCTCTTTCAACTCCCAAACAGGTTGACCGCATGAATCCATACATTGCAGGTTTCTTATTGCACCATGGCATTCCAAAATTTGATCGGCCCAACCAGCTTTGATGAAGTGACCATCCACATTAGAGGTAAATACAAAGCTAGGAATTTGAAAAATATCGGCCCATTTTCGCAGGATGTAGTGTCCGAGGTGGGGGTATGTATTGTGGTAGAGGTTAAAGCGGTGACCATAAAACCCCCATGCTAGTTTTGGATCATTCCTAAACCATCTCGGGTTGGCCATTTCCTCAAATTTTATTCCAAGAGTAGCAAGGGGCGGGTAAGCCTTCCAAAATCCTTCACTTCCTCGAAAGTCGGGAAGTCCTGAATCCACACCCATGCCTGCCCCCGCACCAATGAGCAAAGCATCGCAATTACGAATGATCTCTGCGTATTTCTCAAACTCTTTCATTCTTCTATTAATCGTACTGTTAGATACACTTTTGTTTTGTAACAGACTGCATCAACCTCTTTTCTTTTTTTGGCTTTTATCAATTACTTTTTGAAAACTTGAATGGTACAGACATTAACATTTTTTGCTTGCGGGCTTTTTTTCCTTACCGGATGTTCGCCTTTTTCTGGTTTTCAGGCGGAGAGAAAGGTGACTATTGCTGAAGTTTTCCCGCAGCATGTTTCCGAAGCCAATTCAACTTCCAAATTTTGGCTAAAAGGAGGGGTTTTTTCGATATCCGATGGGGGGGTAATTTTTTTCGTCGATTCCATGGATCCATCCATTGTGTACAAAGCAAATTTGTCCGATTACAAGTCCATGGATGAATTCATCGATCTTAAGGATTGGTTAAAGTCCGATAGTTCAGGGCCATTACAAATTGACGATATTTGGGTGGATCGAGAGGATAGGTTGATTTTGGCAGAGTCAGTCACCGGAAAAATTCTCAGAATCTCTCCAGATGCCAGAAAACTTGAAAACCTTGCTGATTCTTATGATGGGTATCGACTTTCCAAAATTTGTGGCTTAATTGGTTCCAGTTCGGGTGAAATTTTCGTCGGTTCCCCTAACTCTGCAACAATCTATAGATTGAATTCTCAAGAAGGTAAATTGCTGGTTTTGAATGAAAATCTTGTGCGTCCCAGAGACTTTATTCTAAATGAGGAGTCCGATCGATTATTGGTGGCAGAATCAAACCCCAACCGAGTGGTTGTCTATGACCTGAATGATTCATCGGACGCAATGGTTTGGGGTTGGAACTTAATTCAATTTGCCTCGTCTCGAGAAAAACCTATTTCAATGGTCGCAATAGATCATCAGGGCAATTTGTTGGCAGTAATCAGTGGAAGAGGCAAAAAGTTGCAATTTTTTGATCTAAAGAGGGGAAAATTGATTCACCAAGCCGATCTTCATTTACCTTGCTCTAGGGTAAGAGCACACAAAGGGTGGATCTATTTACAAACGCGAAAAGGAATTATTCGCAAAAAAATTCCTTCCTTTATCAATTTCAAATAACTCTAATTCAAATTGCTAATCTACAAATCGATTGTTCATTATTTCTTGGTAATCTGAGAAAGTTTTTAACAACTTCATGGGGGTGGGGATAACTTCTTTTTGACGTTCCTGGAATGGATTTCAGAGTTTTGTCTTCTATAACTGTATTGACCCTATGGATGAGGAATTTCTACATCTTTTCGAAGAGTCGCCTGCTCTACGTCTCATGCGTGGAAGGTTAGGCTCCTTTGTTGCCGGTTTCTTTTTTAAAACTTTCAAGAAGTGGGGAGTGATCGAAGCTTCTGAAGAAGAATTGTCCGCTACTCTGGCCGAACATATCGAACAGATTCGTGACATCGAAGATGTAGAGGCACCCAAGCGCAGTCCGCAAGAATATTTAGATGAATGGTGTGATGAAGAACATCGTTACCTAAGTAAAACTTATCACGAAGAACGGGAGGAGTATGTATTTAGGCTTACCCGACACTCTGAAAAAGCATTGAGTTGGCTCAATGATCTGCTTGCTATGCAGCATCGTGGATATGCCACTACCGAGTCTAGGTTTAATCGTATCCTTCTGGAAATGCAGGAGCTGAGCAACGGGGTAAACTCAGACCCAGATGCCCGGATCCGTGAACTTTCTCGTAAACGGGAAGAAATTGATGAGGAAATCCGTAGGATACAGGAAACGGGAGAAGCCCCCATCTTTGGGGAGGATGTAATCAGGGATCAGGTGTATGACTTGTCTGATTTGGTGGAACATTTTCTTTCTGATTTTCGGGCGATTGAGGAGTTTTTCCGTGATCATGCCCGAGAAATTTCTAATCTCTATGCTCAGGGCAAAGCATCCAAAGGAGATATTGTGGAGCGTGTTCTCGATGCTGATGAGGAATTACGTTCCTGTGATCAGGGGAAAAGTTATTTTGGTTTTCGTGAAATGATGACCAATCCTGCCCTGGCCCGGCGTTTTCGTAATTTATCTGAGCAGACATCAGATATTGCCCGCAGAAGAGGCCTTGATCCGCAGAAAGTATTTTCTAGCCTGAGTGACCGATTATTTAGTGAAGCTAGTTCTGCCCATGGTGCTTATGGTCGTATAAGCCGTAAGCTAAGACAGGTTGTAGGAGATCATGCCGGCGGTGGCGGTAGACTGATTAGGGAAACTCTCTCCGAAATCCGTAGTCATGCTTATCGCCTTCGGGAAACACCCCTGGATGAGTGGGATTTTGAAATCGAGATCAGACCCCAACTCTTCACCTTAATGGAGGCAGAATTTTGGGAGCCAAAAGCAGTGGATGCTTTCGCCGAAGTTAAGCCCGCCAGGTCTGAGGACTCAGAATGGATAAATGAAATTCTTGGATCCGTAGGCGAACCCTTGGATCTTAAAAAATATCGCTCCCGAGTGACCGAAACACTGGATGAAGTTGAGCAAATTACGCTCTCTGAAATGGTCGAGAAATATCCCTTGGAGCGGGGGGTGGTCGAGATTGTCTGTTACCGCGTAATTGCCGGTGAAGATCCTCGCCACGAAATTCTCGCTAACGAACTTATCCAAGTTGATTTAAACCGCCCCGCTCAGCCCAGATATGTTGAGGTTGAACAACTCATCTTTCAAAGAAACAGCTTATGAACTCAGCCATTACTCACCGCCATGTAATCGTTCGCTTGTTGAACGGTCCTATTTATCAGGAAGATTTGGATCTTTGGAGCCGCCTAGGAGCAGAATGGGAAAAAATTAAGGGACATTTTGGAGAGATGGGCTTGGATGTTGCCCGCGATGATTCCGCTGGATATGCCTATGTTCGCCAGCGGGAAGAGGATTCGGAGGAGGATGAGAACTGGGACGATGTAGCTTCCTCGCCCCTGCCTCGTGTTTTGCGCCGTACACGGCTTTCCTATCACCAGACCATTTTTATGGTTTTATTACGAGAGGAGTTGATGCGTTTTGAGCAGAATCAGGAGGAGGGAGACCATCTTTACCGCTCCAGCCTCGACCTTACTGAATTGATGGCACCATATTATCCTGAGCTTCACGATGAGAAAAAAGTTCATCGTCAGATTGCCGGCTTAATCAACAAATTTGAGGAGTGGGGAATTATCAAAAAAGT
>JAYNJW010000068.1:0-6703 GCA_038110535.1 Opitutia bacterium
ATTTTTTGTTGCAGAGATGCTTCAGGGAGTAAATCACCCGCAATTTGCTCGATGGTGAATTCATCAAAGGGTTTGTTGTCCCGGTAAGCATTGAGCACCCAGTCGCGCCATGGCCACATGTCGCGCGGGCCGTCATCGTGGAATACGGAAGTATCCCCGTAGCGGGCAGCGTCCATCCAAACGAGGGTCATCCGTTCGGCGTACTCATCGGATGCGAGCAAGCGATCGACCACTTTTTCATAGGCGTCGGGAGATTGATCGTTCAAATATTCGTTCACCTCAGCAGGGCGGGGGGGCAGTCCTGTAAGGTCGAGGTAGAGCCGGCGGATGAGGGTGCGTCTGTCCGCTTCGGGAGATGGTTTCATTCCCAGATCGTCCAGTTTGGAGAGAATGAAGTGATCGATTTCATTTTTTGCCCATTTTTTATCAGAGGTTTCAGGAATCGCAGGCTTGGTAACTGGCAGGTAAGACCAGTGGCCTTCCCAATTGGCTCCCTGTTCGATCCACTTGGTGATGATCTCTTTTTCCTCCTCAGTCATCTCCTTTTTGCTCTCGGGAGGGGGCATGATTTCGTCGGGGTCGTCGGACATGATACGGTGCCACGCCTCACTGTCATCGGTGCTGCCGGGAACAATCGCAGCAAATCCGTCCTTCTCAAAGTAGGCTTCCTCGGGGAGATCGAGTCGCAGATCTGCCTCACGGAACTTTTCGGAGGGTCCATGGCAGTGGAAACATTTGCCGGAAAGAATGGGGCGGACATCCCGGTTGAATTGTATTTCTTCATCCGGTTTTCCAAGGAGCAAAGAAAACGGAAAAAAGGCTACGATTAATAGGCTGCGAAAAATCATATACTTACATTGTTAGGATATAATAGAATTCACTCAAGAAATTAACCCTCAAAAAAGCGTGAATCATCTGGCGATTTGCGACACAATCAATGACGCCTTTCGACAAGTTCGGCAGTTAATATTTCATGTGAATTTATCTATTCGCACCCAGAGAGGATTGGATCTGATCAAAATGTAGTATCGATAAAAATTTTAAGGTAATTTGATTTGAAAATTGGTTGAAGTGATGATGGCATTTAGAAACGATTTAATGCCAATAATCGGGAGGGCAAAAGGGGTCTCACTCGCTCCGATGCACCAGTTACCGATACATAAATTTCGACATTTTCCATAACCGAACCAAGAAAACTCCCGGGTGCCAAACCGAATTCAGACCTGGGCAGAATGACAAGGCCCTTGATTTGAAGAAGGTCGCCTAGTTTTCCGTCATACTTTCGCCGTTCGCCTCTGTAATAGTGTATAGACAAGGGTATGCGGATAATTTTTTCAATTCCTTTGATTGATAAAAGCCCAAAAGCTTCTGTCCGAAGTTCTTTTCCATGCCAGGCAAAATCTTTGAATCCCTTGCATTGAAATGATATTTCTGGATATTTGCTTGAGTTCAACCAATCTGGTGCGTGAGCATCATGGGCAACTTTAGGGTTACCAAATCGCAAAGAATGTGATGCCATTACAATTTTTCCCTGTGAAAGTTGCGGTTTTTCTGGAACAAACTGGAAACTTCCAGACAACCTGCCAAAAGTTCCTTGCACGCTACCACTACCAAATCCAGTGGATAAATGAACCTCTATTCGGCAGAGGGAGGCAAGCGGAGTAAAGTCGAATTGCATAGCATGCAGAGATGATGGCAAACTGGCAATGGTTCCGAAAACCCAAAGGCTTACTTTCCGCAAATTCATCCATTCTGAATACTGAAAATTTTTGCAAAAGTCGAATGTGGAAAAAAAGTATAAACTGCTGTCCTCTATCCCCAGCAGTTCGAACGATCAAAAGAAAACGGAAAAATCTCCTTACTCCGGATCGATATTCTGCAAATAAAACCTTTGTGGTTTTCATCTTATTGATAATCAATTATCAAGTGTCTTATGTTTTCTTGCAACAAATGGTGGATTGTTTCTTGGATGGGTGTAACAAGTGCACTGGCAAACGCAGTGCTTGAACCCATGGTGGTGGTAGAGAGTCGGACGCCCACGCCTATGAGTCAGGCATCACCTTGGGTAACCCGGATCTCTGCTCAGGATTTGGATGAGAAGCAGGTTTACAATTTGGCTGATGCATTACGATCTGTTCCAGGAATGGCAGTCGTTCGAACCGGTCAGATGGGTGCACAAACTTCGCTCTTTAGTCGGGGGGCACAAAGCGATCATGTTACTTTTCTTTATGAGGGCAGGAGGCTAAATGGCGGATTTTCAGGAACTTACAACCTAGGCCAACTTTCCTTGAATGGAGTATCAAGTGTGGAAGTTCTGAGGGGGCCATCTTCTGTTCAGTATGGAGCTGAGGGCATAGGAGGAGCAGTCATGTTGAGAAGCCGTCCTCATAGTGAGGGATTAAACTGGGAGATGGAAAGTGGTTCGAACCAATCCATATTGAACCGTGTCGATTATGGATTTAGAGAGTCGGGTTGGGAAGGAAATGTGGGTACCTTTTTGTTTACCACAGAAAATGAACAACCTTACTCTGGGTTTGATAATCAATCTGCATCCTTTCATCTGGCAAGACGGGTATCAAAAAATCTTCAGTTTGATGTTTTCGGAACTGGTTCGGGCAGTGATTTATATTATCCAGGAAATAATAAATCTCCGGCTTATCCAGTGCCGGGTCAATTTCAAGAGATTGAGGGATTCCTTCTTTCTCCTGGAGCGAAACTTCAGGTTGGGGAATGGGATATCTCAGCATTTTATTCTTATTCTGAAGATCATTTAACTGGAAAGGACCGTTTTTCTGATACGACCTATGATACCCAAACTGATGCATTCGATTTGCAGCTAAATGGAGAACTGTGGAAGGGATGGCAAGTAACTATTGGAGGATTGTATGAAAGAGATACCTTTTTCAAAATAGACAATTCTTCCAGTCTTGTGGACATTAACAAAAAAGCAGAATCAGGAAGCCTTTTTTTGCTGACCACTTATTCGTTTGAGCAAAGTTCATCTCTAAGCTTGGGTTTTCGCTATGATCATTTTTCGGATTATGGAAGTGCCAGCAATGGGTCGTTTCTTTATGAAAAAGAGGTATGGGAAGGAATTTCCCTCGTCTCCCGATATTCCACCTGTTTTTCTCCTCCTCAGGCAAATGATTTATATGGTATGTGGGGAAATCCAGCTTTGGAATCAGAGAAAGCAAAGTCCTGGGAGGTGGGTATCCTCGCCCAACCCAACCCTATGCTCAATCTACGATTATCTTATTTTGAAACTGATTTTGAAGACCTAATTGAGTGGAGTGGAATGACAACTTCCAATGTTGGTGCTGCCCGTTCAAGGGGGTTGGAGTCTTCCCTTGAGGGGATGCACGAAAATTATTCGTGCAAAGTATCCTTTTCCTACCTCGAGGCAGAGAATTCAATGACCCATGAAAGATTATTGCGACGTCCAAAAATGCTCGGAGAGTTTACCTTACAGCGTGCTGATGAAATCAGTACCATCGGAATGGGAGTGCGGGTATCTTATGATGTGATCGATCTTGACGGGGCAACTTGGAGGAGAACTAAAGGAGATGACTTTACAGTTTTTCGCTTCTATGGAAATTATTACATCAATGATGAAATCAAGCTATTTGGCCGCATAGAAAACCTTTGGGACCAAGATTACGAAGAAGTGGATGGCTACCAAGCTTTAGGGCGCACCTTGCATGCAGGGATGGCTTTTTCGTTTTAGTTTATGGATGATCTTGGCACTGCGGGCAAGTGCCGTAAAGCATCACCTCAAAACCCTGAACCTTGAACCCTTCAGGTGCTTCAGCAGGAGGAGCATCTCCCGTCGTATCTTCGAGGGCAAAAAGCTTATCACAGGATCGGCAGGCGAAATGTACTTTGTCTTTGCCATCCGCCCATTCATAACGAGGGGGTTGCCCGGGATAATCTACTCCTACAACTTGGTTTGATTCTGTAAGTGATTTTAGGTGCCGATAGGTGGTGGCAATCCCGAGCCTAGGAATTTTTTGAACTGCAAGCTGATTAATTTCTAGGGCGGTCAAGGGCCGCCCCGCATTGCGAACTGCAGCTAAAATGACTTTTCCTTGTTGGGTATTTCTCTTCATCAGTAAGCCGTGCCAGACCAGATCAGTTTCCGTTTTCTTTCTTGATCTGTCCCATCGTCTCACGCTTGAGTGCCTGAACCTCTTTTTTGATCTCTGCATAGGTTGCTTTTTCCATACGATCGATAAAGAGTACCCCATTGAGGTGGTCCACTTCATGCTGTATGCACCGGGCAAGCAAGCCATCGCATTCCAAGGAATGTTCAACTCCATCGAGGTCCTGATAGGTCACGATAATACGTTCGGGTCGGGCAACATCTGCATTAATACCTGGAAAGGAGAGGCATCCTTCCTCATAATAATATTCATCACTTGGAAGGGCTTGAACAACCGGATTAGCCATAGCCATAGGCATGATCAGGGAAGTGGCAAGTGGCTTACCATCCAATATGCAGGTGATGGGATAATCTGGGTGCTCGGGTACCTCCATGACACAAAATTGTTGAGCGATTCCCACTTGCTGGGCAGCCAAACCAATTCCCTCGGAAAGATGCATCAGTTCAAGCATATTTTGGGATAGTTTTGAGAGTTCATCACCAAAATTTTCCACCCGACAGCCAGCTTGCCTAAGTACTGGGTCACCAAAAAATCGAATTTTTAAATTCATCTTGATTATTTCTAAGCAATAAAGGGGATGAAATTTAAATTGCAATTGCATTGGTGTGAGGAATCCGAAATAAAGGAATTTTCAATTAGCATGGAAAATAGGTTCAAGATTGGTGGCATTGTATTTCTTCCCTTTACGATAATTTTTGGATTACTCGGCTTGGGTGCACCAGTCTATTTTGCATCAGTTTCAGAGCGTACTTTGGCCGAGATTGGAGATGGGTCCAAGACCGTTGATGAAGAAATGCTCCGTCAATTACGCCAAAACAATGTGGGGCCTGCAGAAATGCTCCTGCCCTTATCGTCTATCAGCAAGCGACAGGAATTTGCCGATGCCATCGAGGCAAAGAAAAAAGCACATCCTGAACTTTCCATATCCGGGGGGGGCAGTATTTTTGATATGCTTACCTTTAGCGACTATTTTGGAGGGCTGGATAAGTATAATTTGGACCGTGGTCGGTATCAGGCCTTTTTTGTATACAACCGTGCGACATCACGGGGGGACCTTTGGGACCGTTTGAGGAACAAAAGTTCCAATGACAATGTACAGGCTCTCTTACGTTCGATTCCAGTGGATGGGAGACCGGGGTTTTTCTGGACGAAATTAATGAACGAGCCCTTGGTTTATGCATTCCCTGGAGTCAAGGTGGCTAAATTGTCGAACTATCCTTTTTTCTCAGGCCGTAAGGTCTTACTTTCTGTGGGTTTGCGCGGTCCGGAAGCGTTTGACGATAATGTGACGGAGGCTCAGGTACGCGACCTTTGCTTGGCGGAAGCCCGAGTTGGCTTGGCAGAATTTTCCGGGAACGCCGAATGGTTTGATGTACGCAAAGAGGGCACAGATTCCCACATCGAAAAAATTGATGGCAATTTTTCGCTGGCGAGCACACTTGATTTTGCTGATTTGGCGGATCGGTCGGTCATGTTGAAGCTCGGTCGTACCAACGATGGTGGATATGCCGTAATCATTGGGGGAATTATTAATGCCGAAGGAAAGATGGAAAGCCATGGTCGTTGGTTACCTTATCCAATCCTTGTTCCGATGATGGTGGGAACAGCCATGTCGATCGAGAAAGATTATTATTCTGCGGATACCGCCTTTGAAATTGGACGATTGTCCCAAAAGGCACTGGATGGGGATCATGCTTCCAAGGAAAGAATCCGTTCCTTTTATTGGGCAGCTCATCAATTGGCCCGAAAAATGAATCTTATACAAATGGCTGAGCTCACGCAAAGTTGCCCAAATCTCCAAGGTGTTTTCGATCTTGCCGCCATGATTCGCATGCTCAACCGACCTCTTTCCTCATCGATTGGAAAGATTAAAGAGGCCGATCGAGAAGTTGGCTTTTTGCCTATGGACCGGAGGGAGGAATCAAGGCAAGAAATTCTCGAAATGATTGAGGAGAAAAAAGTAGTTCAGTCTGAGTTTGAGCATAATTTACAAATTATTTATTCAGCTACCCTGCTTTCGGGCAATCCGTCCGGGATTTTAAAGTTTGTGACGAACTACCCAGTTTTTGACAAGGATGGAGACGACGATGCGGTGGAACGGGCTCTAGACGACCTGAAATTGGCAATGACCTACGGGAAAGGATCACTCGATCATCTCTTGGAGCGAAATAAGCCGGTTCACCAAGATGGCTTCGCCGTCAACCTAGCCAAGCCAATGTTTCCGTTGTTTGGCGGGGCACTGCTAACTAATCTCTCTTACAAACACCGCGATCTTTCCATAACTTTAAAAATTTTATTACTCATTTCTTCCTTCTTTTGTTTGCTTTTATTTATTTCCAAAACACTTCCGAGACCTAGCTTTCAGCGTTCCCAAAGTCATTATGCACTACGCTGGACACGCAGGTTGTCAGCTTCCACCTTGTTTGCTTTGCTTGGTGTGTTGGCCCTTGAGCCTTCCCTTTTGCAAACGCCAAGGGGGCAAGTGTCCGTAGCCGGGTTTGATTTTGCGCTTGCGAATCTGCTCGCCTACGCCAATGAGGAAT
>JAYNJW010000069.1:0-6621 GCA_038110535.1 Opitutia bacterium
AAGAAAATTATATTGGAGATCTTCATCAAAGAACCATGTAATTAATTAACCGAGCTTTGCCTTACAGCCTTGCCAGTTTCGTCTGTGATACGCAGACAAAATTCCCACTGCTTAGTCCATGACTGAGTTTGTTCGTTCTGACAGACTTTTAACAATATTTTATTAGCCCCTTTTTTTAATTCTCCATCGATCACAAACTGATCGATTCGGGTTTTTCCTCGATGGTACTCGTCGCGAGAATAGAGTAAGTCTCCATTTACCCAGACCTTCCAGGCATTCTTGGATCCTAGTCGTACTTGTACCTTTTGTGCTTTGTCGGAGATAAAAGTAGTTTTGGCATATGCAAGTACCTCCTTAATGTGGCCGTATTCCTGATTGATGTCCAGCATGCCTAAATTGTGGGAAGTCGAGAAAGCAGTCCATCTGGTGGGCCCGTTCTTGCCTGTGTAAGATTCACTGGAGACTGTTTCGGTTTCGGGGGAGTATACTTTTCCGAAGCCCATTCGTTCAGAATTGTCAAACGGTCCAACAATTTCCCAAGTTGTGATAAAACCCATCAGGTCGACCAGATCGATTGTCTCTCCTCTATTTCGCAGTTGTTTTGTTGCTTCTTGAATTTGATCGGCCTCGCGGGCGAAATTGAGAGCCTCCTGATATAGTTCAAGAGCTATTTCGGCATCCTTCTCCAAAGAGGCATCTTGCAGAATCTTCGCAATGGCGAACCTTCTTAAGCTTGGTTCCCGATCATTAATTAAGGAGGGGATTATGGAATTGGCAAGTTTGGGGCTGTTGTCCTGTAGGAGTTCAAAGGCGGTCAGGCGAGAGCTACCGGCATTACTTTGGTTTTCCAAAAATTGATGAATTTCCTCGATGGGAAAATTGGCAGGATCAGAAGATAGAATGGTTTCGCTAATGACCGCTCTAATCCAGTTATCACCAATAGGATTGGCGGAATTCATGGCGTTTAGAAGAGGTAGGATGGAGGAATGATCAAGATGCTTGGCCTTGGAAATCGCAAGCATTGCTTTCTGGTTGCCGTTCCCATGAGCACCAATCTTTGCAAGCGTTGAAGTAAGTAGCTCATCGCCATTCGCTCTTACCAAACAAAAGAAAGCTAAAAAGAGCACAAGGACTGGTTTCATAAATGTTACTTTCAATAGCCCCCCGTGAAAGCCAACTCAAAATTACTCTGGGGACAAATATTTTTAATTAATAAAAAAGAAAATATTCTATTAATGAGTAAAGATGCAAACGGAAGGCTTGCGAATCCCGTTGCATCCAACCTATTGTTGGGTTCACTAAATTTATTCTAGTCATGGATTTTTCGATTATTGGTTTTGCAAGGGGCGAGGATCATTCGTCGAGTTTTCAGGCGATCAACCCAGTGACAGGTGAAGCATCCATGCAATCCTATGCCCATGCAACTTTAAGTGAGTTGGAAACAGCCTGCAGCCTTGCCAAAAAAGCATCGACTATTCTGGCAAATATGCCTGGTGTGCGTAAGGCAGATTTTCTCGAATGTGTAGCCGATCGGATTGATGCCCGAGTGGAAGATTTGGTAAAAGTCATGACCTTTGAATCGGGTTTGCCTGAAGCCAGAGTGCGGGCAGAAGCGGGTCGCACCTGTGGACAGTTAAGAATGTTTGCCGGGATGGTTCGAAAAGGAGACTGGGTACAAGCACGGATTGATCAGGCACAACCTGATCGCAAACCTCTTCCCAAGCCTGACCTTAGATCGATGCTCAGACCAATTGGTCCGGTGGCAGTTTTCTGTGCCAGTAATTTTCCCTTGGCTTATTCGGTTGCTGGAGGGGATTCCGCATCCGCCTGGGCAGCTGGTTGTCCGGTGATTGTTAAGGCCCACCATGCCCATCCGGGCACGGCCTTGGTTGTGGCTGAAGCGGTGGTGGAAGCAGTGAAATCCTGCGGTTTCCCAGAGGGAACCTTTTCCATGCTTTATGGAGATGGTAGGAAACTGGGCAAGGAATTGGTGATGCACCCGTTCATCAAGGCAGTTGGCTTTACCGGCTCAAGGGCGGGAGGCAGGGCCCTATTTGATTTGGCTAGTTCGCGTGTAGAACCCATCGCAGTGTTCGCTGAGATGAGCAGCGTGAATCCGGTTTTCGTCCTGCCTGGATTAATGGAGGATAAGCTCACTGGTTTCGTGTCCGGTCTTGCTGGATCTGCCACTCTGGGCAATGGTCAATTTTGCACAAATCCCGGAATTGTTTTTCATCCCGACGGACCATTGGGGGATAGACTTCTTTCCGAATATGTTGACAGGCTCAAGGATATCCCTCCCTGTCCCATGTTGCATGCGGGTATTCGGGAAGCTTATGTCAACGGGCTCGATCGTCTGTCTTCGATCGAAGGTGTCAAAGTGGCTTACAGGGCTGTTGTCCCAAGCGGTTCCGGAGGGTGCGATGTGGGACCCTGTGTACTCTCGGTGAGCCTAGCCGATTTTCTTGCGTCGAAAAAAATCTCTGATGAGGTATTTGGCCCTTCGACCTTGCTGGTTTCTTATTCCTCCACCGATCAATTACTCGAAGTGGTTCAAGGGCTGGAAGGTCAACTCACCACTTCTTTGTTCGGAGAGGTTGCGGACTTAAAGGCAAATGCCGATTTGGTGGCTTTGTTGGAAGCGACGGTGGGGCGGATGTTGTTCAATCAATTTCCCACTGGGGTGGAAGTGTGCGGAGCAATCGTTCATGGCGGTCCGTATCCTGCAACCACTGACGGTCAATCCACATCCGTTGGGGAAAGAGCGATCTATCGCTTTGTCCGTCCCGTTTGTTTTCAGGGCTTTCCCGAAGAAGCTCTTCCCGATGAGCTGAAGGAGGGAAATCCTCTGGGAATTAAACGCATGGATGCTTAGGCTTGGGCAGTTTCAAATCTTTATTGGATCACAAATTCAGGTTCACCCAACACATCCATCATCGGTTCTATCCCCAAGCCCGGTTCTGGAGAAGATGACATTCTTCCGTTCACTCTTTGAGGAGCTCCGCTGGCAAGGGGTTGGGAAACATAACTATTGAAATCGGTTGCGGTAAACAAGTATTCGGTTGGCGTACTGTGGGCCAAATGGGAAATTGCCGCCGTCACGATATCTCCTCCCCAAGTATCTTCGAGCGTCATCGCGACACCTAGGGAAACGCAAAGATCACGTGCCTGTTTCGCCCGGGTCAGTCCGCCAAATTTACTGATCTTGATATTGACAATATCCATGGCCAAATCATGGGAAGCTCGCAGGATTTCAGGCACTCCATCAATTACCTCGTCCAAGATGAAGGGTAGGCTGGTGTTTTTACGAACGGACAAACAGTCCTCGTAGCGTAAGCAGGGTTGTTCGATGTAAATATCGAGATCTCCAATCGCATTTACCACCCGCATGGCATCGTGGCGAAGCCATCCAGTGTTGGCATCGGCCACCAATTTATCACCCGGTTGTAATTGCTTGTGAGCCTGGCGTATTCTTTCGATGTCAGTATCCGGATCTCCACCCACCTTTAACTGAAAACGTCGGTATCCCTCTTCTCGATAATCAGAGACTTTTTGGGCCATCTCCTCGGGGCTTTCCTGGGAAATTGCCCGGTAAAGAACGAAATCTTCTCCATACGAACCCCCCAAAAGAGTACTCACTGGTAACTGGGAGACTTTACCGAGAATGTCCCAGCATGCCACATCGAGCGGTGACTTGACATAGGGGTGTCCCTTCATCGCCCGGTCCATTTCTTGATTTAGTTTTTCCAGGTGAAGGGGGTTTCCCCCAAGCAGGTTCGGACCAAGTTCACGAATCCCGGCACGTACCCCAGCGGCGTAAGAGGGGAGATAAACTGGACCCAAGGGACAGGCTTCACCATATCCTGCTACCCCTTCATCCGTCTGAATTTCCACGACCGTGGTATCGAAAGTTTCCACCGATTTTCCGCCCGACCATTTATAGTCTCCCTCATGCAAGGGTAAGTCGATCTGCCAAACGCTTATTTTTGAAATTTTCATCGTGGAGAAATTAATTTGTGCCCGGCCATACATTCCACCAATCCTTGAAACTTTTCCACTCCTGGTGAAGAAATTCTTTCTGGATAGGGGACAACTGATCCGATGAATGAATCTGGTACTTGTAGGCTTCAAAACCTTCAAGCACCATAAGTTCCTTGTAGTAGAGCACAAGGTCTGGTCCTTCATCCAATTTTGAAAGTTCTGCTAAGGCGGAGTCCAATTCGAGGGCCAATTTTTTTGCTACATCATCCCCTTGGGACGCCAACCCGCAGAGTTCGACCAATCGAAGAACCTGCCTGGGCAGTGCATTTCCCACCCCTGTAATCGCTCCGACTGCTCCGCAATTTACAAATCCGTGAAAGACCTGCGTGTCCACACCTACCATCAGGGCCAAATCCTTATTTCCTCTGGTGATATTTTCTGCGGCATAAGACAATGATTGCCTGCCTCCAAACTCTTTAAAACCGACCAAATTGGGGTGTTCTTTTCTTAATTTAAAGAACAAATCAGCCTTCGTTTCAAACCCATAGTAGGGACTGTTGTAAATGACTGCGGGCAGTTCCCCTCCCGCTTCCAAAATGGCACAGAAATGGGCACCCTGGGCGGCGTGAGAGACCCCTCGGGAAAGGACTCGGGGAATCACCATCAATCCCGCTGCACCTACCTTCCTGGCATGAGTGGCAAGTTCCACTGCACCCTTCGGGTTTTGAGCTCCGGTTCCTACGATGGTGGGAATTCCAGCCTCCACTAATTTCTGGACGCCTTCCATTCGTTGCTCGTTGTTTAGCAGGGGCCAATCTCCCATTGAACCGCAGTAGACCACTGCGTTCATACCGGATGAGATAAGATGGCGGGCGGTCTTAACCAATTCATTCCAGTCGGGATCACCAATGGCTGAACATGGGGTCATTAACGCAGGGATGCAGCCCTGAAAAACATTTTGGGTAGGATCGCTCACTTTAAAATTATCAATAGATTTTCCATTATTGATTGTGAAATGTCAAAAACTAGAAACAACGGGCGGATGATGCACTCGAATCACTATGAGTGGATTCATTGCAAATCATCTCCTTGATTCTTCAACTTTTCTTTCGTACAGCCAAAATTGAATCGCAGAACCTTGATGGGTTGACGAATAAAAACCAACCCTGTTGACTGCCTGATATGCCTGATCAAACCGATGTTTCTTCCTTGTTGAACGATACCTTTTCACAGGATGCAAATGATCTTTCAAAATTTTTTTTGAAACGCCCACGGTTTTTATTATTTTTATCGATCTTTGCCTTACCGGTTTTTTTTGCCGGTGCAGATACTTCAAGTCAGGGTCCTCCGGGATACGAGTATGTCTTTGGGGATGAATTCTCCGGATCCGATCTAAATCAGGAACTTTGGGGCTTGGGAATTAATGAAAAAAACCTGCAAAATGAAGGGGTGGACTGTATCTATAAACTCGAAAATATTGCGGTGGAGGATGGACTTCTTGTTTTTACCCAAAAGCGCGAACCCGTGCCGGTTATGGGAAGGACATGGTCGAGGGAGAAATCCTTCCATTATTCTTCTGGTGGAGTGCATACCCGTAAGGGTTATGAGTTGCGCAATAATATGTATTTGGAAATGCGTTGTAAGTTGCCTCAAAACAACGCCGGATATGGTGCTTTTTGGACGATGTCCCGCAAGCTAGGTAATTGGAAGCCCGAAGACCTGCTCGAAATTGATATGTTTGAATTTATTGCCGCAAAAGAAAAAACCAGGCTGTGGAGTGGTCTTTGGTGGCATGATTTCAGGGCCCATGAACTCCATAAAGGCATCCCCAAAAAAATCTTGGTTAAACGTTCGGATGACCATTTCTTTATAAATGAGCAACTTTACAAAGCTCATCATGGACATGGTCATTACATCAAGGGAAATAAGGTAAATTTTTATGATTTTTTCTCCTTTGGTATCAGGGTTACAAAGAACGAGATGTTCTGGTATTTATCTCAGCATGGCCCAGCATGGAAATCGGAACCGTATTTTAAGTTTTCCGGTGGTAAGGTACACAACCGTACTTATGGAAAAGTAAATGAATTTGAATGGTATCGCGAAGTCCCCAAAGACTTGTACGCACAAGTAATTTTAAACTACGCAATCAGAAACGCGGAATGGGCGGGCGGTCCGGTTCGTGATGAACAGCTGCCCTCTAAAATGTATGTCGATTATGTGCGTTTTTTTAAGCTCCCCAACTAATCATCAAACTCTGGTGGCAGCCCTTGATTAGGGCTGGTTTTTTATTGGGGATTTTTTTAATGAAGCATCGCATCCTGTTATGCTTGCAACATCGAGAGAGTTAGCATGGTCCAAAATTTAATTTTCCCTTCAACTTAGCCTTTTCTATTTTTTAAATCATGAAGATTTTTACTCGCCTAACTGCCTTTGGCTTTTCGTTTTTTCTCTCATCCATATTGTTTGCGGACAGCGAAAAGCCACTGAATTTGCTCCTCATCACCGTGGATGATATGAGCTGTGATTCGGTTGGTGCTTTCGGTTGCGAAATCCAGGGCACCACTCCGGTGATGGATCGGTTGGCCTCCCAATCCATGCGTTTTGATTACGCCCATGTTACGGTGGGAAATTGCAACCCTT
>JAYNJW010000070.1:0-6501 GCA_038110535.1 Opitutia bacterium
TCCTTAACGTTGCCGCTATTGAGTGCCTTGTTCCATTTAGCATTGGCTGCTTCAATCGTGATAGCAGGATTAACTTTTATTTCTTCAGTTTTTTGGCTACAAGCAACAATTAATGTCGATGCAACTAATCCAACTAATAACGCACGTAATAATGTATTCATTTAGCTTACTCCTTTAATATTTTTGCTCGCGGCTTTCTTTACACGAGAAACATGATTTTTTGCTATTGGTTTACGTTCCATATATGTGTACGTGCTAACCAATTGCCATCTGAACTTTGCTCAAGTACGCTTGTGGTGATGCCCCCAAATGATGGCGTTTCACCATTGGTTTCTGCACCTTGAGCGTTCCATCTGGCAACCTGATAGATCATTTTATCTGTACCACCCACTTCGATAATTTCTAGTGTGTGGTTATGGACACCACCATCAACGAAGCCTTTAAATAGATTTTCGATTTCAGAACGACCTACTAGAGTCTTCCCATTTCCTGGTGAGAGAGTGGCATTCTCTGTATAAAG
This sequence comes from Opitutia bacterium, assembly GCA_038110535.1. GTDB lineage: Bacteria > Verrucomicrobiota > Verrucomicrobiia > Opitutales > Seribacteraceae > Chordibacter. The sequence goes on from JAYNJW010000070.1 coordinate 521, forward strand.
TGCAGCCAGCTCCTTAACGTTGCCGCTATTGAGTGCCTTGTTCCATTTAGCATTGGCTGCTTCAATGATTGATCTGTTATTCATTTGTATCTCCTAAAGGGTTAAAAATTTAAATAATACCGTTCAATTTATAATTAATTAGCCGCCTAACTATATGGCCAAAAAAATCAATCAAATACTTTGCTTTGCTCTTTCAAGAGTATTAGCTGCTTTAGCAAATCTTCTCTCTGTTGCACTGGAATAGCGTTCATCATCTTTTTGACTCGCGGGTAATAATCAGGCATTACTTCATCTAGTTTGTCTTGCCCTGCAGCAGTAAGCCGGATTGAGTAGCTTCTGCGGTCTTCGTTATCTTCCTGACGAGCAACTAAGCCATCTCGCAATAAGCCGTTAATCAGCCCACTCATCGTGGCTCTACTAACCCCTGCCTTCTCAGCTAACTCAGAAGGAGTAGAAGTCAAATCATCTTCACGCATTAGCAAAATAAGCACCCACCATCTGCCTTGGAGCAATCCATGTTTGGCAAGAAAACGATCTAAAGATTCAGCAAGTTCAGTACCGATACGAAGAATGTTCAAAAAGTGAGTCACTGAGCGTGAGTCCATATCTTCATATCGTTCGGCGAATTTTCTGAGGACTTTTGCGTCCGGAAGGTCTTTTAGTTGAAGCATAAAGTCATTGTAGTTAGCTGGCTAACTATTGTCAACATCTATTAGATATTCTTCTGTTCTCTGTAGTTAGTACAAGTTGAGCAATAATATTTGTTGACCGCTTTGTCCCAATTGATGACGATTATCTCAATTGGCGACTGACGGCTTATGGCCCTTAGTACTCAGTCGACCTGCTAATTAGATTGCTTCAAAGCTGCCATTCACTTAATAACTTTTTTAATCTCGTCCACCGACTTAATTTTGCAGTACCCATTCGCTTTGCGGCCTCGTGAAAGTTTAGCGGCTGTCATGTTTAACAAGTGCATAGCGTCTTCTAATTGCTGTAATCTGCATGCGGCGGCACTTTGTTCTGCCTGAGCTTCTAGTGTGCGTCTACCGTGCACGTAGTTGGGGTGCTGTTCACCTCGTTTGATGGATTCGGCTTTGCGTGCGCCGTGCATGCGGCAAGTTCTACAACCATAGGCTGCTGGGTTATTGCAAGGGAGACCAGTTCTTTTGCTCTTAGCGGTACATTGCTTCGCGCCATACAGTCTCATACTAGGCAAGGGCATTGATAACCTCGTTAACATCGTTGATTACACTTGCTGAGCGGGGTGAGCGAAGGCGTGATTTTTTATTTAAACGCACACCTATGTAAAGAACGTTACCTTCGTTGCCAGAGTTGCCGGACGAAATGAAAAAGTTTTTTCTAAAACCCTTCTTTTTATTTAAATTAATAAAAGTACTGGCAACAATGGCAACACCCCTCAGACCCTTATCCCGCATGACTTTCAAGTTGCCAGAGCTTCGGCTACGCTTCGGCAACAGTGGCATCATCCCCAAGTTCCTCCCACTCGACACTCGTTCCAAACACTACTTCAAACTCTTTCCTTGCCACGTTAATGTGAGGCAAGTCATATCCTCGTTCTTGAGTATTAAGTATTTTCTTTCTTGCAGGAACTGCACTGGGGCATATTGTTTTCAACGCTGATGAAATTTGTTGTTGCTGGATAGGGCTGTACCTGCCAGCGTTCTTATCGTATTCTTTGTATTTCTCAATCAGGCTCTTAGTAGATCTGAAATTAGGCTTATCCCACTCGTAATACCCATCAAACATCCCCGACTGTAGCACCTCATACCAGTAACGTTCAAAACCACTAAGCGACTGCAATCTTTGACTCAAATGCTCTTCGGTTAACGGGCGCTTTCTAATATTAAATTCTGTTAAGTCGAGATTGATTAAGTCGTACATCATCGCTGCAATAACATCATCATTTTCAAGCGCATCATTTACCGCATCGAAGTAAATCTGGTCCTGCTTATGCACTGATGACAAACGAATAAACAAAAAGCGCCGGTCATCCTTATCTACATGTGCGAAGTGGTCGTGGTTACTTGCTGCAAAAAGCCTGTGGTATGAGTCAATCGTCCTTGAGGGTTGATGTTTTTGTTCGATACGGCAGGTGGGTTCGGTCACTAAGGACTTAAGTTTATCCAGTGACTTCTTATCCCCAGCAAATAGCGCCTCATCCATACAAACAACGTAATTGCGCTCTAGCGAGGCATTAAACTGGCCAATCGCTTCACCAATATCAGAAACCTGTAGTGTAGTGCGCTGCCAAACTCTGCCAAGTAGCTTATAAAACGTTCCCTTACCAGTTCCCTGGCCAGATAAGAACACAACCATAATTCCAGGTTTGTCTTCAGGACGCTGCAGCATGTGCGCTAGGTAGCGAATTAAATAGTCAAACAAAGCCACGTTGTTATTGCAAATGACCGTATGTATGAACTCCTGGATAACAAACCAATCGCCTTGTTTTGGCTTTATTGATGGCTCAATCCAGTAATTCAATGTGCTAGGTGGTGTCGCCAAAGGACTGAATGCAACAGCATCATACATAAAGGTATTGGGATTATTTACAAAGTTGTTATATTCCACCTTGCTATTTGATGGGTATGGAAGGTTTTCTAATTCTCGAGTAATTAAGATTTGTCCTTCGGTGCGCCTATAAAAGCTTATCTCCTTTGCAATCCCAGCTAATACATCAGCAATTTGGTCTTTATCAACAATACGTATTTCTCCAGATAGATTAAGTAAAGCAAATCTGTTTTGTATCGTGGCAAGAGCTGTTAAATGTTTTTGTATGTTCAAAACGCTAGCCATTAAAACCACCCTTCCTTGCGAAAAAGGTAAGTGTGCCAAGCGTTATTGGGTTCGCTTTGTTAGGTTCGTAGCTATTAACGACATTGATAAAATTCGCATCATCAAACCTGTGGGGCGCTGTTCGACACCAGTTCTCAGCAAGCTGCTCTGCACAAGCCCACCCAGTACTCAATAATGACCACACTACATCACGGTATGTCTTGTAATTACAATCAGCTGAGATGTGATTTAACATCTCCTGCACTCTGGCTTTCTCCCGGGGTGTTTCATGTGTAGTGGATATATAAGATTTAGCTGATTTTTGAGGAGTTATCAGTGCATTACCTGCAACAATCAAAGGTTCTGGATTGACCATAGGCCAAAGTCCAGATTGATTAGCACTAAACCAAGATGCAATACTTAGTTTCTCAGCCGGACAAGATGGTAAATAGTGCATGCGTGAAATATCTTTAGTTGCTGGGTCAAGAATTCCGCCTAGAACCGCATTAAATCCTAACCAAAGGGCTTCATACTCACTTGGTGCTACCGCTCTAGCTAATGGAAAAATAAGCCTGTAACGCGGGTTCTGTAATGAATGGCTATAGGTGGTATAACCCAAGACTTTACAACCGTATATCCCAGATAATTGAGACTGGAATCTAGCTTTCATCTCCTCTAGAGTTGGTGGTTGAGGTTCACCAGGCTTGCCATCAATATCACAGATAAATAAAAATACTTCTTCCACATTGATATTAGAGCGTGTTGCATTTTCTTTTAACCAATATCCGCCGATTAACTTGCCAGCTTTGGTAGGCATGACTGTATGGCCAGAACCAATTACATAATTGATAAAGTCAAGCCAGCACATCTGAATCTCCAGCCCCTTATTGCTGGTTAGATTGGCAAATTCTAGAAAAGCTACCCCAACACCTTTCTCACTATCTTGCCAATTATCATAAAAGTCTAGACCTTCAATCAAACCCAAATCATATTTTGATAGGGTGGCACGATATGCTACGTCAGGTGGGTAAATGTAATCATCTTGATAATGCATAATTATTTACCCCCTTGTTTAAGGCGAGCACATAAATCTTCAATATCTGACTGCAGCCAAGCGGTCGTTCGGGGTGCAATCTTTATACCTGCAGGGTAACGACCATCTTTAATACCTTGCCACCAGGCTGAACGGCTTACTGGGATTTTAGTTAGTACGGTTGGTAATCTGTAAAACCCAATTGATTGGGTAGGTTGTGTATCTGTTTGCATCGCATTTCATCCTATAAAGTATTTAACACGATATGAATAATATGCTCCTAAAAAACAGATTTTGGGGGGAGGATGTACCTTGGATTATTTTTTTGCTTTAATAGCGTTCTCGAAGATTTGGACTTCTCTAACAACCTTTGGGTAGTAATCTTTACGAAGCGAGGTTAGATCACCAGAGAAATGAACGCCCCATTTCATGACTTGATTAGCGAATTTAGTCGGGCTACTAAGATAATCTTTACTTAGGGGAACATTTTTTCTGCCATTAACATCCAAATAATCTGCCACAACTTTTGGCATAATTGAATTCCATAAGCGGTCTGAGCATAATTCACGATTGGCATAACCTGCGCTCTTAATAAAGCATGTCTCATCTCTTACTTCACACTCAATCTTTTCGCCATTAACTTCTATTTCAAAGCTTTCTAATGGCGGGGGGTCTACTCGGGTCTTACGTGGCATGCTTAAGCAACCTTTCCCTTGATTGCAACTACATTTGAACCAACCCTTAATGCGTCAAGATAGTCAGCCCAATGTTGCATCATTAATTTTCTTTGAGCTAAGAACTTTGTTCGATTATAGGCAGAGCCCAATGCATCAGGTACTTTATGAGCTAACTGTTGCTCAATAATCAAGGGGTCATAGTTTAAACGCTCATGCAGAATTGTTCGAGCCATTGCTCTGAAGCCATGTCCCGTTATGTCTTTCTGAGTGTCGTACCCAAGTCGTTTTAGAGCTGCATTAATAGCAGCATCACTCATAGGCTTTTTAGGGTCATGTGAACCAGGAAAAACAAATTCTCTATTGCCTGAAATAGGATGTAATGCATTAAAGATATCTAAAGCTTGTTTTGATAAAGGAACAATATGTTCTGTTTTAGTTTTGCTAACCTGATACTTCCATTCAGCAGTCTTCAAGTCGATATCCGCCCATCTAGCACGGCGAAGCTCGCCAGGCCTTACAAAGACTAAAGGTGCCAACTTCAAGGCATGCTGAACAATCAAGCCGCCTGTGAAGCCCTCTATCGCTTTTAGCAAATCAGCAACTTGGTCCGGCTCTGTGAGTGATGCCATGTGTTTTACGGTCGGAGATGGGATAGCGCCTCGCAAATCCGCAGTAATGTCTCTAATAGCTAATCCTTGCTGCACTGCATATCTAAAAACCTGTCCTGTCGCTTGCAGCGTTCTATGCGCGGTTTCTAATTTATTAAGTTTTTGTATTCTTCTTAAGCAGTCCAACAAGTCTGGAGCTTTTATTGATTTAATAGGCTGATTTCCTATCCAGGGAAACAAATAATGCTCAAAACGCTTTAATGTTCTATCGCGATGCGACTGAGTTAATGATTTTAACTGCGTTGTCACCCAATCTCTTGCTAAGAACTCAAAGCTGTTTTTGCCGTCCTCAATCCGTGCAGCCTTTTCAAGCTTCCTATCAGCCGATGGGTTAATGCCTTGGGCTAACGTTTTCCTTGCTTCAGAGTGCTTAGCTCTTGCATCTTTCAAACTTATGTCAGGGTAGACGCCCAAAGAGATTGTTTTTTGCTTACCATCAAACCGATAAGAGTATCTCCACCATCTAGAGCCATTGGTATTTACGAGAAGGAACAACCCACCGCCGTCAGATAGCTTGTAGGGAGTTGCCTTTGGTTTAGAATTTCTGATTGCTGTGTCATTAAGTGCCATAATCACCTCGCTGCTGTTGGTAACAATCTTAAATATATTCAGTAAAATTCAAGTTACCAACATATTTACCAACAAATATTTAGGATTTCATTGCATTATTATACACAAAATTGGACGATATAAAAAGCAAAACCCGCATGGTTAGCGGGTTTCACAGTATCCCATTGGACCGGGATGGACAACGTATTGGTGGAGCTGGGGGGAATCGAACCCCCGTCCGCAAGCCCTCTGCAGAAAGCT
>JAYNJW010000071.1:0-6496 GCA_038110535.1 Opitutia bacterium
AATCTTACCTTCGCAAACTTTGTTGTGGTGATTGGTATTGGCCGAGTGATTGGAATCGACGAGGTTTGGGTATTGGTTTCCATTGCGGTTATCAAAGGAGAGGTAGGCGATGGGCATACCATAAGTGGTGACATTTTGGTCTTTTGACTGACTAAAATATGAATAGGTGCCCAATCGCTCATTATTGGTTGTTTGCTTCCAATTATTAAAAGATGCACGAAGTTTATCGGACTTTAAGTATTGCTGTAGTTTCTTATCCGCATTTTTAATTTTCTGATCACTGGGTAAATCAGCAAGTTCAAGTGCAGGGGTAGGGGTCGGATTCCCAAAATAAGCGTGTAGGCCAGCCTCATCGATATTGTTGAAAAAAGCCGAGAGTGAGAAATAGTCTTTTTGCGTTAAGGGATCATACTTGTGATCATGGCATTTGGTGCACTCCATGGTCAGACCAAGAAAGGCGGTCCCAAAGGTGTGCACCCGGTCAGAAACATATTCGATCCGAAATTCTTCCTCCACACTACCGCCTTCAACCTTTTGTGAATGCAAACGATTAAAGCAGGTGGCAAGGATTTGATCCCGCGTGGCATTGGGTAAAAGATCACCTGCAACTTGCTCAGTCACAAATTGATCGTAAGGCATGTTTTTTTTGAAAGATCGAATAACCCAATCCCGCCATTGCCAGACTTGGCGTGGGCGATCCACTTGGTATCCAAAAGTATCGGAGTAGCGGGCCACATCCATCCACTCAGCGGACATACGCTCAGCATACTCATCTGATTTGAGTAAACGCATCACCACCTTCTCATAGGTATCAGATGATGCATCAATGAGGAATGAATCGAGTTCATCAAGGGTGGGGGGTATTCCGGTAAGATCAAAGGTAACCCTGCGCAACCACAACGCCCGATCAACTTCAGGACTCGGAGAAAGCCCACTTTCTTTTAGCCCTTCGGCAATGAAATGGTCGATTGAATTTACGGGGTTTGGATGGTTGCTTTGAGGGACATCAATGGATGGCGGGAGATTTTGAAAGGACCAGTGTTTCTCATATTTGCCACCTTCCGTGATCCATTGATCCAGAAGTTTCTTTTCTTTATCAGTCAGAGGAAGCTTGCTCTCGGGAGGAGGCATCAGCTCAATTTCATCATCGGTATGTATCCTCCAGTGAATCTCTGAATCTTCCAGGCTGCCTGGGGTAAGACCGACAAATCCATCATGCTCTTTGATCGCCTGATCAAAAGTGTCGAGCCGGAAGTCGGATTTCTGGTTTTTGGCGTCGGGACCGTGGCACTTGAAGCATTTGTCAGAGAGGATGGGCCGGATCTGCCGGTTAAAATCGATCTTCGCCCAAATAAAATTCCAGCAAGATAAAGGGAGGGCTAAATAAATAAAAAGCCTTAGATATTTTGCAGGGTAATAACACATACCATTATCAAACCTAAAATTTTTACTGACTAAGCCAAGCGAAACCCCCAGCGTTTGGAAATTTTAGTAGGTGAAGACTGCTTTCTGTGATTCATTTTAAACGTGACAGCTGATTAAAGAATTGGGAGAACGGAGGCTTGAGTAAAACGAAGCTAAGAAATCCTCAAAACCGTGCTGCTGGATCTATCTTTTCGGGTGGTGGTCTGGGAGATGTTGGGATTGAGTGGGGCAGTGGTATTCCAGTGCTTGCTGCTTGTGAATTACTTCCCTCGAGAGCCGCATTGATCCGCCAGAACTTTCCTCGGACTCATGTTTTTGAGGGAGATATCTGGAATTTAAAAAACGACTATATTAGCTATTTCAAGGACAAACTATCAGGTAAAGCACCCTGGTTGCTTACCTTATCGCCACCGTGCCAGGGAATGTCATCCAATGGAGCCGGAAGGATATCGGCATCGATTCGTGATGGTAAAAGGCCCAAAGAAGATGAGCGCAATCGTTTGATTTTACCGGGCATTGAAGTGTTGGAAACTCTCAAACCGGACTGGTTTATCCTGGAGAATGTCAGGCGAATGGAAAACACCATCATTCGCAATGAACAAAACCAGCCAGAAAACATTCTCGATTGCTTAGCCAGAAAATTGCATCCGCTCGGTTACTCCATTCGTTCCTCCATCCTGGATTTTCGAAACCTTGGTGTGCCTCATCACCGGGAGCGTTTGATTACCATTGGATGCCGAACTCCAGAAATTGTCTCACAATTTTCTTCCATAAAACAAATTTTTTCCAAGACGATCAGTCCACTCCACCCTCCATTAACTCATGGTGAAGAAGGTAAGCCTCCATGGATTACCCTTCGTGATGTAATCGGAAATTTACCTTTCTTGGATGCCCAAAAAAAGTGTATGGATGACCTCGATCCCTATCACTGTGTTCCCAGTTGGAATGATCAGCAGCACTTTTGGATGAAGTCCACTCCTGAAGGTCAGACTGCTTTTGATAATTCCATCTGTGCAATGTGCCAGACAGAAAAGGATCATTTTACACAAATAACCTGCAAATCCTGTGGCCAGCCGTTACCGGTTCCGCAGATGAAAAAGTCTGGGGCTTCGAGATTGGTAAAAGGGTTTCGTTCCTCTTACCGTAGAATGTGGTGGGATAGACCAGCTGGTACGCTCACCATGAACAGCGGGGTGATCTCAAGCGACCTAAAGGGGCACCCCGAGCAGAACCGGGTTCTTTCCCTCCGGGAAATTATGAAATTATCCACTTTGGATGATGAGAGATGGGGCCGAACGTATGATTTCTCAGGGGTTTCTCTCGGAAAATGGGACAAAACGGGTAGGTTTTCTCCCCGCTTGGTCAGGGAAGTAATAGGAGAATCAATTCCGCCCCTGGCAATGAACACGATCGTTGATCATTTGATTAATTTGGAAAGACAAGGGGGGTAAGTTTGCAAAAAAATGGCCCGTCCTCGGTAACCGAGAGACGGGCCTAAAGCCAAGAAAGCCTACCCCAAAACTTCCTTGGATGTATTGATTTAGTTGGATGGGGACAACATGGTCAACTGCGATTCCATCCTCCGGAATGAAGCCATATGATTCACTTTCTTAACTACATGGGGAACAGGATTTAAGACAATAAATCTCCGCTGAAAAAACTTATTCGCACGCAGTTTTTCCTGCTGTGAGCAAAAGCATTTTGCCTCTCTGAAGGGAGGCAAAAAAAGGAGGAAAATTAGTACTCGGAACCCAATTGCCCTGGCTGAGGGATTGCATAACTACCATCTGCTTTCGCCAAGAGAGGAGAGGGAGAGTCTCCATCTACAATATCATCAATACCTGCACAGAAATCGTGGGAACAATTCAACATTTCGTCGTAGGAAACCTCACGACCGAGATGCGTTGCCATGCGTCCCATGGAGGTGACCACACTGGCAGCAACTCCCCGTTCCACCTCGTTGTATGGCTTGTCATTGACTATGGCGTCAAGCAGGTGATCCCACTCATCCACATAAGCACTTCTTTCACGACGGGGGCGTCCGCCATCCTCGGTGCCAAACATCCAGGCAAGTTCACTTTTCGGCCCCTGTCCCTTATGAATTCTAGCTTGGGAGGCATGTCCGCCAGGACCTGAAATCAGGGCATATCCTTTGGTCCCATTGGCATGACTGGCGAACTCTTGGTAGCACTTGTTCATGCTCCTCCCTTGGAAATAAAGTTTGGTATCGTCCGGGAAAGTATATTCAACGGAATAACTGTCGAGATTTTGGTCGATCTCATCTCCCCGGTAATGGCGTCCACCAAGCCCCATTGCTTTGACAGGCCACATACCTTTCATCCAGCAGCACTCATCAATGTTGTGGATATTGAAGTCACTGTAAACACCACCACTGAGCCAGAGAAAACCATGGAAGTTTTTGATCTGGTACATCAAATCACTCAAGTCTTTATCCTTGGTATCCTGCTTTCGCTTGTCCCAACCAATCAACCTGCCTTGCATACGTACAGCCTTGAGATAAAGCAGTTCTCCAAGTTCACCGTTATCAATACGATCTTTGAGTTCAATGCGGGCCTCACTATGTCGGCACATCAAACCCACGCCCACCTTGAGGTTTAGCTTTTTAGCTTCCTCATTGGCGGCGAGGATTCTCTTGGAGGAAGGTCCGTCCGGAGTTACTGGCTTTTCCATAAAAACATTCAGTTTTTTCTGGATGGCATATTCGTAGTGAGGTCGGCGGAAAGCACAAGGCGAGGCAAAGATGGCAATATCTCCAGCATCCAAAGTATCCATGGCTTTTTTGTATGAATCAAATCCAACAAACTGCCTTTCCTCAGGAACATCCATCTGGGCCTCATGCCTGGTAGCAAGACCGTTGTAGCTATTCTTAACCCTCCAATCAAAAACATCCGCCATTGCATGAAGCTTCAACTGACAGTAAGGCCCAGAAGCATCAATAGCATTGGCAACCGCACCTGTTCCTCGGCCTCCACATCCAATTAAGGCAATCTTCTTGGTTGATCCGCTCTGACCATGAACATGAGGCAATACCATGCCGGCCAGGGCTCCACCGAGGGCTACTTTTCCGGAAGTTCCAAGGAACTGGCGGCGTGACAGATGAGATGGGAGGTTGGGCTGTACTTGGTTCATAAATCAGTATTTGTTTCGTTTGTTTGAGTTTGCGAATTGGTTATGGGCAACAGGTGTAAACTATGGAGAAAGCCCCGATAATTTGACAAGCTTAGATTCTCCCCTTGAATGAACCAAAAAATCTGACCTTTAAAGATCAAACGAAGTGCTAGGGTAAGGATTTAAGGAAATTTAATACAATTGAGTGAGCTTTCTCTAGTTCTTCTAAATCAATCCATTCTTTTTCCGCATGAGCCTGAGCAATGTCGCCTGGTCCCAACACTAGCGAGGGAGTTCCTCCCATAGAAATGGGTGATGCATCAGTGAAATAAGGCACGCCATGCGTTTTTCGGCGTCCACAGCATTGAAGTAATAGGCGAATGAAAGGAAGGGAGGCATCGGTGCTAAGGGGTGGGCAGGGCACCGTTCTCGAAATCTTGATAGTTGGAGCAGATTGCCCGAGTACTCCAAATAAAGCATGCAGTTCTTCCATCACCGATTCAGTGCTTTCCCCGGGAATGGTTCTTCGGTCCAATTCTAACAGGCAACGGCTTGGCACAATATTGGGCTGATCCCCGCCTTTTATTGTTCCTAAACTCAAAGTGGGACTTCCGAGCAGGGGGTCACTCTTCGAATTTAGACTTTTTTGATACTCTCCAAGCAGGAGGTTCATCGCTTGATGCATTTTTTCAATGGCATTTACTCCTTTTTCAGGAGTGGAGCCATGAGCTGCTTTTCCAGTTGTTTCTAATTGGATCCACAGACTTCCTTTGTGGGAAGAGACTACCTCCAAACCCGTTGGTTCTCCCACAATTGCTAGATCCCCTGTAATGCTACTTTCCGCAAATGCCCGCGATCCGGCCTGAGCAAATTCCTCGTCCACCAACCCCACAAAAAGTATCTCTGTTTCCTGTAGACGTTCAGAAGATGATGCAAGATCCAGCAAAGCCTGAAAAAAGCAGGCAACTGATCCCTTGGTATCACACGCCCCGCGCCCATATAGCTGATTGCCGGTAATTTTTGGGGTGAATGCCTCGAGTGGAGCCGGAACAACATCCAGGTGAGGGGCAAGCAATACACGGTACTTAACTTCACCGGCAGGGGGTAAGCGGACTAATAAATTGTCCCTGCCAGGTGCAACCTTTTGCCTTTCCGTTACTAAACCCGCATTTTTGGAAATTTCTTCAAGAAAGTTAGTTACAGGTTCCTCTCCGCAACCTAGTGATTCTTTATCCAAGGAAGGATTGATGCTCGGTATTGAGACAAGCTTGCTCAATAGTTTAACTACAGGGCTCTCCTGATACATTGGAGAAATTTCTCAATAGTTTTTAACTACAGCAAGTAGTAATTTTCCAATATGTAGGGATCTGAGTGGTGCAGGTGAAAGTACTATAATTTCTCAACGAAGAATCTTTGGTAATCAATCTTCATATCCCGGTTGCCATGCAATTGAATCCCAATGGGTCCTTTGGTAATTGCCCGGGGGGATTGGTAATCCAAAATTTCATTACCAGCCAGATTTACACGGTATCTCGGCCCCTCACAGATAATGGTCATTTGATTCCAGTCTTTGCTGCTGAGCAACTTATCTACACCCTTTGCGCGCTTGGGGTATCCCAATCCCGGAATGTAGGGGGAACCGGTCATATCTCTTTTGAGTGACCCAGAAATACCAATTTGAATTTGATCATTATTCCGAAGCTCGATTCCCGAGTCTATGTTTCCTTCAATAAACCGAAATTCGAAGCTACAACGGAAGTCGGTGAAAACTTCCTTGGTTTTAAGAACAGAGTGTTTTCGGTTGGGGCTACTTCTTAACTGCAGGACACCATCTTCAACTCCATACCAATTATACTTGTCATTTCCTTTGGGAACTATGAATTTTGATAAATCATTATTCTGCAATAAGTTAATTCCTTTTGCTCCATGCGAAAACAATGCT
>JAYNJW010000072.1:0-6439 GCA_038110535.1 Opitutia bacterium
GCTTCAAGGGCGGCCACATTGCTCGCCAAATTTGGGGCAAATCCTCCTTCGTCTCCTACCGCGGTGGAGAGTCCCTGATCCTTGAGCACCTTTTTAAGAGCATGAAAAATTTCACAACCCATTCGCAGGGCCTCGCGGAAAGAAGGAGCTCCCACAGGCATAATCATAAATTCCTGAACATCGATGGGGGCATCGGAATGGGAGCCTCCATTGAGCACATTCATCATGGGCACGGGCAACACCTTGGCATTGGGACCGCCAAGGTATTTATAGAGGGGTAGCCCACAGGCCTGAGCCGCAGCATGGGCGGTGGCCATGGATGCTCCTAGGATGGCATTGGCACCAAGCACGGATTTGTTGGGGGTGCCGTCGAGCTCAAGCATGGCACGGTCAATAGCGGTTTGATCAGTGGCATCGAGCCCAACCAGTGCTTCCGCGATTTTCTCGTTCACATTATCAACTGCCTGGGAAACGCCCTTGCCAAGGTAGCGGCTGTTGTCGCCGTCACGCAATTCGATGGCTTCGTGCTCACCGGTGCTAGCCCCAGAGGGAACCGCTGCCCGGCCAAAAGCCCCTGAGCTTAATTCAACCTCCACTTCAACAGTGGGGTTGCCGCGCGAATCTATGATTTCTCGTCCGTGTACTTCGATAATGTGTGTCATGATGTAAAAAGTGGTTGGTGAAAAAGTTAGCTTAATAATGTGCGAATGTTCGATCATGCCACTTGGGTAAATTTTGTCAAAAACCTTTGAAATCGATATCCTCAGTCTAGAGTCTCGCAATTTTTTGAGAATCTTCTTAGGCTAAAAAGCACAAACAATGGCCAAGCAAAAAAATGCAATCTCTCCAACCCGGGAAGAAGACTATCCCGAATGGTATCAACAAGTTGTGCGGGCAGCAGACCTTGCCGAAAACACTCCCGTTCGTGGATGCATGGTAATCAAGCCTTGGGGCTATGGAATCTGGGAGAATATTCGTGATGAACTCGACAGAATGTTCAAGGATACCGGACATAAGAATGCATACTTTCCCTTATTTATTCCCAAGAGCTTTCTGCAACGGGAGGCCGAGCATGTGGATGGATTTGCCAAGGAATGTGCCGTGGTTACCCATTCCCGTCTGGAAGCAGATAAGGATGGTATCCTCCAACCAGCCGGAGAGTTAGAAGAGCCTCTGATTGTTCGTCCAACCTCCGAGACTATTATTGGTGAACTCTTTGCCCGTTGGGTACAGTCCTATCGTGATCTTCCCCTGCTGATTAATCAATGGGCCAATGTGGTGCGCTGGGAAATGCGCCCCCGACTCTTTCTCAGGACCGCGGAATTTCTATGGCAGGAAGGGCATACCGTTCATGCCACCGCTGAGGAGGCGATCGAGGAGACCAAACAGATGCTTCACATTTACGCCGATTTTGCGGAGAACTGGCTGGCTATGCCTGTTCTGCGTGGAGAAAAGACCGAGGCGGAACGTTTTCCCGGTGCCGAGTCCACCCTGTGTATCGAGGCAATGATGCAGGACCGCAAAGCCTTGCAGGCAGGAACCTCTCATTTTCTCGGCCAGAATTTTTCCAAGGCTTGCGGAATTAAATTTCAGGGTATGGAAGGAAAGGAAGAATTTGGCTGGACCACTTCCTGGGGGGTTTCGACTCGTTTGATTGGTGGAATGATTATGACGCATTCCGATGATGATGGCTTGGTTGTGCCCCCGAGGCTTGCTCCAACACAGGTTGCCATCCTCCCGGTTACGCCCAAAGAGGATTCTCGATCGCAGGTCTTAGAGGCATGCGAACGGTTGGCCAGTGAATTAAAAAAACAATCCGCATTTGATCTGTCGATACGGGTGGAAATAGATGACCGGGATCTGCGGGGTGGAGAAAAGTACTGGCAGTGGGTGAAGAAGGGGGTGCCCTTAACCGTGGAAATCGGACCGCGTGATCTGGAAAACGGTACTGTATTTGTGGGCCGTCGGGATCTTGGGGGAAAGCGGGAAGGCATGCAACGCGACGAATTTGTTTCCTCTTCGAGCCATCTTTTGCTGGAGATTCAGAAAAATCTTTTCGAGCAGGCGAAAGCGTTCCAAGAGGAACATACCCGCGAAATAGATAGCAAGGAGGAGATCTATGAATTTTTTACCCCGAACAATAGTGGAAAGCCGGAAATTCATGGTGGGTTTGCTCGGATTCACTGGGATCGCAATGCCAAGTGGGAAGAGCAATTAAAGAACGACCTGAAGGTCACCGTGCGCTGTATTCCTGAAGATGAGTCGGAGTCGGGGATCTGTCCTTTCAGTGGTGCAACCAGCCCGGGACGGGTAGTGGTGGCAAAATCATACTAATTTTTTCGGGAACCGGTTTTTTTCCTTATCCAACCAGTCGAAGAAAATGGAAGTCATCCGCTCCGCAATCGAGATGCAGGCACGGGCCATGGCACTGAGAAAGGAAGGGAAATCAATTGGATTCGTGCCCACCATGGGCTCGTTGCATGCAGGCCATCTTTCATTGGTTGATTTAATCAAGGAGCAGTGTGATGTTTTACTCCTATCCATCTATGTGAACCCGACTCAGTTTGGAGTGGGGGAAGACTTTGAGAAATACCCTCGTGATTTGGAAAAGGATTTAGAGATGTGTGAAAACCGTGGAGTGGATTTGGTTTTTGCTCCGGAATCCTCCGAGGTTTACCAAACGGATGCTTCCACTTTTGTGATGGAGGATGCGGTGGGAAAGGGACTTTGCGGGAATGCACGTCCCCAACATTTCCGCGGAGTAGCCACCGTCTGTGCCAAGCTCTTTAATCTTTGCCAACCTGATAAGGTTGCCCTTGGGCAGAAGGATGCCCAGCAAGTGGTGGTTCTGAAGCGGATTATCCGTGACCTCCATTTTCCCATTGAGGTAGTGGTTGGACCGATTCTTCGCGAGCCAGATGGGCTGGCGATGAGTTCACGCAATGCTTACCTTGAGCCCAAACAACGCGAGGATGCATTGCTTGTTTTTCGGTCCCTTGAAGCGGCCCGCAAAGTGGTACAGGAAAAAGGCTCTAATAATGTCGACCGGGTGAAAGCCGAGGCCATGAATGTTCTCAAAAGCGGCCGGTTTTTGAGGGTCAATTATGTGGAGGTGGTCAACCGGGAGACCATGCGCCCAGAGGCCGAAGTGGTAGCCGGTCGGTCCCTGCTTGCGGTTGCGGTGTGGGTGGATCAGGTTCGTCTGATTGATAATTTTTGTTTTTAGGAAATGAGCCCTTCACCAAAGCCTCAAAGTGAATACGATCTGGTGATCGTGGGGAGCGGGATTGCCGGGCTTAGTTTTGCCTTAAAAGTATCGGAGGCGGGCTACCGGGTAGCGATTTTTACCAAAAAGACCAAAGCTGAATCAAATACCAATTATGCTCAGGGTGGTATTGCTGCGGTCACATCGGCGGGAGATGATCTGGATAAACATGTGCAAGATACCCTGGAAGCAGGGGATGGGCTGTGCGACCCCAATGTAGTCCGCGAAATTTTAAAGGATGGTCCGGAACGTATCCAGGACCTCATTCGTATGGGGGTGGAGTTTTCCAGTCTTGGGGATGGACGGATTTCCCTAGGCAAAGAGGGCGGACATAGCAAGAGACGGGTATTGCATGTCAAGGATGTCACCGGAAAGGCCATTGAGGAGGCTCTCCTTGCCAATATTGCCAGGCAGGGAGTGGATTTGTTTGAGCATTATTTTGCCATCGATCTGATCACTTCTAAAAAGCTGAAAAAATTGGGTATGCGAAGTGGTTCTGGTACCGACCGGGTGGAAGGTATTTATTTTTTGGATGCAGAATCTGGTGAGGTGATCACGGTGTCCGCTCCTGTGGTTTTACTCGCCACCGGCGGGGCGGGGCAGACTTATCTCTACACTACCAATCCCGGCATTGCCACTGGCGATGGTATTGCGATGGCATCGCGTGCCGGGCTCTCGGTAATGAACCTGGAATTTATCCAGTTTCATCCAACCACTTTGCATTCTCCTGAGGGCGACCGCTTTTTGATTACGGAAGCAGTTCGTGGGGAGGGTGCTAAATTGATTGATTCCCGTGGACGGCCCTTTCTCAAAAAATATCACCCTTTGGCTGACCTTGCTCCCCGCGATGTGGTTGCCCGGGCCATTGACCGGGAAATGAAGCGCTCCGGTGCTTCCTGTGTGCGCTTGGACACTCCCAACATGTCAGTCGATTTCAAGGATCGTTTTCCCAATGTCTACGAGAACTGTATGAAGCGGGGAATTGATCCAACCAAGGATCCCATTCCGGTGGTTCCCGCGGCTCATTATTCCTGCGGTGGGGTGCCCACAGCACTTGATTGTTCCACCAAATTAGCCGGACTATATGCCTGCGGAGAAGTGGCCTGTACGGGTTTGCACGGAGCCAACCGGCTGGCCAGTAACTCACTGCTGGAAGCCGTGGTTATGGCTCACCGAGGTGCAGAATCCGTTTGCCAGTATCTGTCCAAGCAAAAGAAGGGTTCACTCAAACTGCCGGGCTGGGTGGATGGAGATGTGCCGGCATCCGACGAGCGGGTTGTGCTTTCCCACAACCTCGAAGAATTAAAAAGGGCAATGTGGGATTATGTGGGCATTGTCCGTTCAACCAAGCGGTTGGAACGGGCACATGCCCGCCTGAGAAATTTACGCAGGGAGATCAATGAGTATTACTGGAACGCAAAGGTTGATGTTCCTCTACTTGAGCTCCGTAACCTAGTCTGCGTTGCGGAATTGATCGTACGCTCCGCTCTACAACGTAAAGAGAGCAGAGGGCTGCACTTCACCCTCGATTATCCAGATCAATTGGCCAAGTCCAGGAATACCCGGGTATCTCACCGTGTCTAATTTTTGCTCTAGATGGCAGTAAACTTGGGCAAAGTCGGATTAGTTGGTCCGGGAGCTATTGGAGGGTACTATGGAGGTATGCTCGCTCATGCTGGTCAGGATGTGCATTTTTTATTCCGCTCCACTTATGAGGATATTCTCCGCGAGGGCTTATCTCTGGTTCATCATGCCGAGAACAAAAGAATTTCCAGGGTAGAACCACTCCATGCACACGAAAACGCAGAGAATATAGGACCCTGCGATCTGGTCATTATTGCATCGAAAACCACCTCAAATCATTCTCTTGGTGAACTAATCAATCCTTTGCTTGGAGCAGGC
Source organism: Opitutia bacterium (assembly GCA_038110535.1). Classification (GTDB taxonomy): domain Bacteria; phylum Verrucomicrobiota; class Verrucomicrobiia; order Opitutales; family Seribacteraceae; genus Chordibacter. The sequence continues at coordinate 5,168 of JAYNJW010000072.1, forward strand.
ACCTCCTTGCTTACCTTGCAAAATGGAATGGGTAATGTGGAAAATCTTCGCAAACTGTTTGGTGAAGATCGGAATATAATTGGTGGTCTTTGTTTTACTTGCATTAACCGTACCTCTCCCGCTGTGATCGAGAGCTTGCTCCCCGGATATGTACAGTTTGGTCAGCTTGGAGGATGTTTGTCCGAGCATGGAAATCAAATTGCCGACGCATTTGCAGAGGCTGGAATTAAAATTCGTAAGGCGGACTCCCTCGATGAGGCACTCTGGAGAAAACTTTGCTGGAATATACCTTTTAACGGATTATCCATCGTGGCAGGAGGTATCACCACCGATCTGATTCTCTCCAATCCCGAGCTGAAAAAAAGAGCTTGGGATTTGATGCTCGAAGTGCAGGAGGCTGCCCGGGCCTATGGGGTGGAAATTGAGGATTCTTTTCTTCAGCGACAATTCGACCTGACCGAGCCAATGGGACCATACAAACCATCCAGCCTGATTGATTTTCTTGCGGGAAAACCGGTGGAAGTCGATACGATTTGGGGAGAGCCCCTTAGGCGGGGAAAAAGCAAAGGACTGGCGATGCCACAATCTGAACGATTGCTAGAGGAACTAAACCAAGCGACTTCCCGAGCGTGCGATTCTAATTAGCCTCATTTGCGGGCACATCCATGGGCGGTCGCCGAGCAATGGTAAAGCCTAGAAAACGAAAGAACCAACGACCCGCTTTTTTAAGATCTTCCAAAACCAGATATAGGCAAGGCACCATCAGTAGGGTGATAAAGGTGGCAAACATAACACCGAAACCGATCGCAATCGCCATTGGTTTAAGGAACTGGGCCTGTAAACTTTTCTCGAAAAGAATGGGCATGAGCCCGACGAAGGTGGTCAGGGAAGTAAGTAAGATTGGACGAAACCGAGCCATCCCCGCAGTTTTGACTGCATCGAGTAGAAAGGTTCCCTTTGCCCGTTCATTGACATAGTGCACCAATACCAAGCTGTCATTGATCACTACTCCTGTAAGGGCGACCAGTCCAAAATGGGAGAGTTGACTGAGGGGGAGTCCAAAGAGATAATGTCCGAGCGTGGCTCCAATCAAACCAAAAGGGATGACTGACATGATGAGGAAGGGCTGTAGGTAGGAACGGAAAGGAATGGCCAGAAGAGCGTAAATAAGGAAGAGACAAATTCCCCCGGCACGTGCGAGCCCGGAGTCGCTTTCTTCCTGCTCCTTTTTCTCCCCAGCGAACGAAAACTTTAATCCTGGGTGATCTTTAC
>JAYNJW010000073.1:0-2348 GCA_038110535.1 Opitutia bacterium
AGCATTGGCCAAATACCAAACTTGGCAAAATCCTTGAATCTATATCCGCCTACAGTGTAAACAAAGGTGTTTGTCTGGTACCCGATAGGGGTCATAAAGCTTGCTGAGGCAGCGACACAACAAGCCAAAACAAAAGCCTTGGCTTCACTGGTATTCAAATCAAATTGAAAGGCCACCATCAGTGCAACAGGAGTCATGATCGCAATGGTGGCATTATTGGAAAGCAATTCTGTTAGAAGTGCCGTAAAAAGGTATAGGATAACCAGTGCTCCAATCACCTGCCATTCTTCTGCCAATCCAATTGTAGAAGTAGTTTTAATCAAATCAGCCAACAAGGCGGATGCACCACTCTTTTCCATCACCAAGCCCAAGGCTAACATGGCATAGATAAGCAGCAATAAATTCCACTCCACCGATCGAATGGCCTCCTTAAAGTTAATCGAGTTGCTCAAAACTAAAAATCCTGCCGCGAGTAATGCGACCGCATACAAGGGCAACATTCCCAATGTGGCAATCGCTATGATGACCAAAAGGGCACCCACCGCAAAAGCTGATTTAAGGGGCTTTTTATCAACAAGCAGAGGGGCTTTGTCTAAAAGTACTGCCTCACCAGAGACTCGCAGGCTTTCCACGCTCAACTCAGGTCCAAGAAGCAGGAGGGTATCTCCAATTTCCAGTTTTAATTGGTTTAACCTTAAACGAAGATTTTTTCCCCTTCGGTGCAACGCGACCACGGTTAAATTAAAACGCCCGCGGAAATCTGCTTCGGTAAGGGTCTGAGAAAGTAATCCCGAGGTGGGCTTAATCATGGCCTCTACCATGATTGCCTCCGAAGTATTGATTTGCTCAATTCCCAGATCGGCTTGATCAAAAAATTTAAAACCCTGCACCTCTCGTGCATCAATTAATCCTTGAGGCTTACAAGAAAGAATTAAACGATCCCCAGCTGATAGTAGAATGTCTGGTAGTGGCATTGAAAGGCCCTTACCTTCACGCACAACATCCAACAACCTAACGCCCGCGATTTTGGATATACTGGAATTCTTTACCAATTGGCCTACCATAGAAGAATTTTTCACTACGATGGCTTCTGTGATAAACTCCTTCCTGTCTATTTCCGCTATAATTTTACTTAAAGCCTCACGCTCAGGTAGAAGTTTTTTTCCAAAGAGAATTACGAAGGCAATACCTAAGATCATGAGAGGAAAACCTATTTTTGTTAGCTCAAACATTCCCATTGGCCCCATATGAGGGTAGTAATTTGATGAAGACATAAATCCACTAGCAACAATGTTGGTACTGGTTCCAATGAGGGTACAGCAGCCCCCAAAAATCGATGCGTATGAAATGGGAAGTAATAATTTCGAAGAAGCAACCCCAAGAGTTCGTGAAAGTCCAATTGCCACAGGTAGAAGAATTACCACTACCGGGGTATTGTTGATAAAGGCGGAAAAACAGGCCACTGCCGTGAGAAGCAATAGCATGAAGGGATGAAATCCAAAACGGGTTAATTTCTCCAAATAACTGGTTAACCTTTCGACAATTCCTTGTTTACTCAAGGCACCACTAACAATAAACATCGCGAGGATGGCCAAGGGAGCCTCACTAGAGAGAATTAGCAACAGCTCCTTCGCACTAGGCCATTTTTCCATTCCGAATGTGCAAAAAAACAAAACTATTCCGAGCAACCAAGTTGAGGTTACCTCTATCTTGACTTTTTCTAAAGCAAAACAAGAAACCACACCTACAAGTAAGACTAATGCAAGTATGAGCTCGGTTTGGATTAATGTTTCCACATGGAGTAGATTATTTTTATTAGGTTTGCGAAATCTATGATTTCGGAAATTATCTAATTTTGAATTCGTGTTGTCGAATATATCCTGATTTTACCATGACTTATCAGTTTCCCCATCGTCCGCGCCGGCTTCGTTCTAACTCAGCCATTCGGGCACTTGTGGAAGAGTGCCGCCTCACTCCTGCTGATTTTGTTTTGCCTGTTTTTATCTCTTATGAATCAGTACCGTCCGAAATTACTTCTATGCCTGGCGTATTTCGGTGGCCACTTTCACACCTGCAGGATCAATTAAAGGTTTGGCGAGAAATGGGTATCCGATCCTTCGCTTTGTTCCCCAAAGTTGACCCTAAAAAAAAGAATTCCGATGGTAGTGAAATTTTGAACCAGAAAAGCTTGGTGTATCGTGCTGCTACTTCTGTAAAAAACTTAAACCTTGATATTTTATTAATCGCTGATTTGGCCTTGGATCCATACACTACCCACGGCCAAGACGGCGTGCTTGATGCTGAGGGTGGAGTGGATAATGACCGCACGGTTGAAATGCTTGCGAATG
>JAYNJW010000073.1:2358-6187 GCA_038110535.1 Opitutia bacterium
ATCTTTACGGAAGCTAAATTTAGATATCCTACTTTTTGCCGACCTTGCTTTGGATCCATATACATCTCATGGCCAAGATGGCGTAGTTCTTGAAAATGGATATGTTGACAACGATAAGACAGTAGAAATCCTTGCAAAAGCTTCTATAATTTGTGCGGATGCTGGTTTTGACTGGGTCGCACCATCCGATATGATGGATGGAAGGGTAGGTGCCATTCGTTCCATTTTGGACCAAAACTCTTTTTCTAGGACTGGTATTATTTCTTATTCCGCAAAATTCGCGTCTTCCTATTACGGGCCATTCCGAACTGCGATCAATTCTACAACTGTGGGAAAGCCCGTTAATAAAAAATCTTATCAACTTAACCCGTCAAATTTTAAAGAGGCAAAAAGGGAACTTTGGCTGGATTTTGAAGAGGGTGCAGATATGTTGATGATCAAGCCAGCCGAACCTTATCTGGATGTAATTTCCTATGCCAATAGAAATTTCAATCTTCCTGTTGCGGCGTATCAAGTGTCTGGTGAATACTCCAGAATTATGGCTGCGGGCCAATTGGGTTGGCTGGACTGGAAATCTTGTGCCCTGGAATCGTTGGTTGGCATAAAACGAGCAGGAGCTGACTTAATCTTTACTTATTTTGCCGATCGATTGGCTCCAGAACTATAATTTTTTTAAGAAATAGCCTCATCGGGCGCACCGCCCTCGTATGATGTTACTTCATTCTCTCGTTCCTCGTCTTCTTCCCACTTTAGGTCTTCATCCGGCAAAAGTTTCTCGTCTTTGTCTGAAACTTCCACCAAGTGATTATCGAGGTCGGAATAATCTTCTTCACCCTCCTCATCTTCGTCTTTCTCGTCTTCCAAATCCGAATCGATTTGAAATCCGTCCGGAACAAATTCTAGGATTGCCACTAGCTCATCACTGAAGTGGCTACGCCTTCCTTCCAGAAAGTCATTATTTTGTTTTTCAGAAAGTACTTCTTCCATTTCTTCGATTGTGTAAGGTTCTGAAAATTCTATGAGATCATTGAGCATCGCGACCCTAATCTGCGTGACATGACTCAGGAAATCTGCGTACGGACCTTTTTCTTCATTCAGCACATCCGGTAGGGCAAAGAGCATATCTTCTGCCTTGAGCAAAGAATCCCTGACCCGTTCAAGTTTGACTTTTTTTCCCGGTACTTCTTCAGATATCTCAAAGGTGAAAAAAGCTTCATCTACTAACTGGGACTGCAAGCCAAATTCTGTCATGGAGTCCAAAAGTTCGTTTATGTAGATGAATTGCTTGGGGTCAATTATGCCAAGGTCTTCAATATCCCAATTCTCCGCATCGCTTATGGAATCAACCCACCATTTACTTTCGCTATCACAACGAACAACACACCAATCTAGGCTCGGACTTGTTTTTTTCATTGGATTGCCTTAAGAGAAGTTCAAATTATATGTCAATCAATACTGACAATAAATTATTTTTCTTTGTTCTTTTTTTCGGCAAAACACCCCACTTGGAATCCATGACTTCTTTCCCTTTTCTATGCTTTATCACAATTTAATTAAGCCCGTTTTGTTCTCTTTAGATCCTGAAACCGCCCATGAATTTGGGGCAAAAACACTTCATGTTCTTGGCAAATGCACACCTATTTGCTCCCTATTGCGAAGGTTTTTGCTCAGCGAAACAAAACCCGTTGATGTACTTGGCTTAAAATTTCCTAATTGTATTGGGCAAGCTGCAGGTCTGGACAAAGATGGTATTTTTCTCTCTGCATCCGAGGCAATCGGGTTCGGGTTCGTTGAAGTTGGTACGGTTACCCCGCTTTCACAGAAAGGAAACGACCGACCCCGTCTTTTTCGCTTTCCGTCCCACTTGGCCTTAGTCAACCGAATGGGGTTTAACAATCAAGGTGTGGAAGCACTAAAAAACAGGCTGAAAGATACTTTTCCCAAGGGACAAAGGCACATTCCCCTTGGTATAAACTTAGGAAAAGGAAAATCCACTCCGCTCTCCCTCGCACTAGGAGATTATTGTGCAGGTTTTGATGCTACGGCACACTTGGCTGATTACATTACCATCAATATAAGTTCTCCCAACACTCCAGACCTAAGAAAACTGCAAAAAAATCAATTTCTTGATCCACTCCTTTCAGGAATCAACAGCCATCGAAACAGTTGGGCTAAATTGAATAATATGGCATCACCTCCATGCTTGTTAAAAATTTCCCCTGACGAAAGTTTTAAAAGCATAGAAACTATCGTTGGCAAAGCCGTTGAGCATAAATTTGACGGGATCATTGCATGCAATACATCGATTGATCCTGCCAATCCATTGAAAAAATCCACCCGTTTGCCAGAGGGAGGTATAAGCGGAAAACCATTGGAGAACAGAGCAAATGAAGTGATTAAGTTCGTGAGTAAGTTAACTGACTCAAAACTACCAATCATTGGATCTGGAGGTATATATGATTATGAAAGTGCCCAGAGAAAACTAGATGCAGGAGCATGTCTTCTTCAAATTTACACCTCTTTTATATTTAATGGTCCGCTTTGGCCCTCTCGATTAGCTAGACGAATACCTCTTGCCAAAGCATGGTAATATCGGAATTATTTAAAAGTAAGTTTAATTTCTAAACATGAGAGGCTTTATACTTATTTGCATTACCGCACTAATTGCGACTGGATGCATGTCTTTTTTTATTCTATTTGAAGGAAGTCCCGTGCTATTGAAAAGTTGGTGGCAGGAACTGACGCGAGATAGCGAATCTCTTCCTTTTGCCCCTTACAAATCAAGAATTGTCTCAAAGTCAAACATTCGTACCGAAGAAGCAAACGAGTTAATTATTCTTGATCAGCATCTTTTTTGGAAAGGGAATGGTGCAAAAATTTTACCGGTAATTGGTAATGATAAGACAGTAAAAGAGTTTGCAGTGATCGACGGCGGAAAGGGTTACTCAAAAATTGTAGAGGCTTATGTGAGTGGGGCAGGAGGGAGGCTTTTTGAGTTTGGTTCTATCGTGGTTGAAAACGGAGCTATTATTTCGGTGCCAATTAAAAAAACAGCCAAATGGAATAAAGAACCTCTGGTTTACGCTTTTAACGAACAATTTCCCTTTAGCGGAATCGCGGAAAGTCAGTTTCCAGGCGGGCAACTCATTGAACAGACCCCTTACCTTTCAGGAAAAATTCACGGAACAGAAAAGCGCTGGAACGAATATGGTATTCCTTTATTTTCCAAAGAATATGTAAATGGCCAAAAAAATGGCACTCATATTTATTGGTTTGAGCAAACCCATGACCCAGACGATTATGTTCCAATAAAATCAAAATCTGGTGAAATTTATCCCACCCTTTGGATAAAGATAAGAGAAGAAGCTAAGCAAAAGTTCAAGGAAAGATTTGGTTCCCATAAGGCCAATGAATGGATTACCTTTAACTACCGTAGTAGAGGTGGTGATTTTCCGGTTCGGTTACTAGAACACTGGAAGAATAACCTGAAGCATGGGTTGTTTGAAGGGTTTGACAGCCTGGGCAACAAGACATTCAAAGATGACTACAAAATGGGGCTCCGGATAAAACACAAAATCTTCGATAAAACGAAGAGTTAAATTTGGTGCTCAAGGGGGGACTCGAACCCCCACGCCTTTCGGCACTAGATCCTTAGTCTAGCGCGTCTACCAATTCCGCCACCTGAGCAAAGGTTGAATCCTACAATTTATTCTCATAATAGGCAAGATTGTAGTTTTGTCAGATTGAAATAAGATTAATCTGTAATGATTTCGGTAAAGCGGACAGAACGACTGCCATCGGTCATGGCAGTAATGTTAAAACAAAAGTG
>JAYNJW010000074.1:0-5952 GCA_038110535.1 Opitutia bacterium
ATGAGGAGGAGACCGATCTAGCGGTCTCCGCTCTGCGTGAACTGATGAGTAAGGTCATTTCCCTCGATGGTGCGATTAGTGGTGAGCATGGAGTGGGTCTGGCCAAAACTCCCTTTGTTAGGGAGCAATTTAATGATGCTGAATGGAATGCGATGCTGGCGGTAAAAAAAGCATTGGATCCAAATAATATTTTAAATCCTGGGAAAATTTTTGACGTTTTCCATCCTTGGGAACAAAAAAAGAAGGATGTGACAATGTCATGGGAACTTGAAAACGAAGAACCAAAACCACAGAAAGTATGAAACAGCCCTACTTAATCGCCCTTATTTTCTTTGCCCCATTTTTATCAATTTTGGGACAGGATGAAACCCTGCACCCTTGGACCGATACTCAGGGTAGAACCTTGCAGGCATCGTTTATATCGTTGGACGAAGCCGCCCAAACGGTTACCATTAAGTGGAACGGACAGGTTTTTCCTTTACCCTTAAACACATTAGCTCCGCAATCTCAGGCATTGGCCAAACAATTAGGTGCACCACCACCTACCACTTCTACACCGACAATCTCCTCTTCCCCATTTGACGAAATACTTGATGAAGTAATAGCAGAGATGCCTATGGATGCCCTTGGCCCGGAGGCATTAGATGTTGAACATGACTGGACGAGTGCGGATGGTCGCCCTTTATCAGCCAAATTTGTTTCCCTCGTTGGCGATCAACTTACCGTAGCCATGGACGGTGGGGCAAAAGAGTTTACTTTACCCTTAAGCAAGTTTTCGGTTGAGTCTCAGGCTCTCGCTAAAGTCTTGCAGAAGGTTGCCCAAAAACATCGACCTGCACCGCCGAAGCCCGCCGTTTCTGCAAAGCCGGTCAAAGTGGTGCCTCCCAAAGTGGTGGAAGCAGATTTGGAAAAAACTCATACATGGACCAGTGCGGACGGACGTTCATTAGAGGCATCATTTGTCTCAGCTGACGAAAAGGGGGTTGATTTAAAAATTCGTGGAAGATCATCTCCAATGTCATTGGAATGGTCAAAACTCGATGCTCAATCCATTGCTCTTGGCCAGGCCTTGCAAAAATTAAAGAAATCCTTGATTCCATCTATTTTAAGCGGAGGTGAAAAAGTTTTAGCAAGGTATGGATCCGGGAAATGGAAGGGATACAATACCTACTTTGAAAGTGTGGCGTTTGAGGCAGGATTACATTCAAATGGCCAAGAGGTGCATGTCTGGCTATTGGACGGAGATGGTAACAGAGTAACCAAAAAGATCAAAGGTGGATCATCGGCAGCTCCTCTGCCCCCAATGAGGATACATTTTTTCCCCTTCAATAATGTGGACGAGAAGGGACAGCGTAATTGGAATCCGCTTCGGGTAACTAAGCTTAATGAATCGCCTGAAGTTTCTAATGAGAGAAAAATTACTTCAGTTTCTGGTGAATGGGAAAACGGTGCGAAATTTGAATATAATTTTGAACTAACCCATGCTGGCTTGGCTTTCTGGGGTGATGCCAAAGAACCTTCTGGTACAAATGCTCCGGGGATAATGGAGATCCGTTTGAAAGCACCGGAAGTTTTTGATGCTACTAAGGCACAATCCATTCAAGAGATTAACGATGCTGGTGGGGATGGTGCTCTCTATGTTGATCCTGTGGATGGAAAAACCATCAAGTTTCCCTTCAATGAAAAATGGACGGATATTAAAAAGAAGCTCAAAAAAGATGCTAGCTATAATCCTATAAAATATGCTGAATTTAGAGGGTCTCCCTTTGGTGATCACAAAATTAAGGTCTCATCCGGCAGTACCAAAACAGCTCATTTTGCATGGGATGATGGATATTCTCAGGTTTATCCCATACAGGGTGCCATGGTTTTTCTAAAAAGTACGGACGGTTATGAAGCGGCCCGATCTTTGAGTCCCAAGAATTTTAAAAAGAGATTAGAGATTAAAAAGGCTGAAAGACTTCAAGTTAAAGTGATTCGGGGGGCGGGTTGAGCCTAAGTTATACAAAAGCTCTAAAATATATCCTACTTTTACATCTAAGCATATCCGTTTCTGCAGAGCGGATACGGGTTGCTTCCTATAATGTAAAAAATTATCTGTCCATGGATCGGTGGGCAGGAGGTGCTTGGCGGGAAGATTATCCAAAACCGGAAATTGAAAATGGAATTGTCCGATCTATTATCAAGCGGGTAAATCCCGATGTACTTGCCTTGCAGGAAATAGGCGAAATTCCTTACTTGAACGAGCTTTGGCGAGATTTAAATAATTCTGGAATCGGTAACTATTCCTATTCTTTTTGGGTTCGTGGTGAAGAGGGTGAAGAGAGACACTTAGCATTGCTTAGCCGGTTACCGATAAAACAAAAAATAGCTCATCTTGATCTCGAGTTTTCTTATTTTGGAGAGATTACCCGGCCACGCCGCGGATTAATGGAAGTTGAATTCAGTACCAATCAAAAAAAATGGCGTTTATTTAATCTGCATCTGAAAAGCAAATGGACGGAACGAGATGATGACTTTCAGGCCGCAGATTTACGTGAAAAAGAGGCCCGTGCGATTCGGGATTACCTTAGGAGGACATACCTGCCCGAGACGGAACCCCTCCATCTGGTGGTAGGGGATCTTAATGATTTCAAAAATACCGCTCCCATACGACGCTTTCTCAAAGTAAACAAGACAACGCTTCACCATATGCTTCCCTGTCAGGATACAATGGGCTACTTTTGGACCCATTATTATAAAAAACAGGACAGTTATGAGCGCTTGGATTACCTCTTTGCCAGTCCATCCATGTTCGAAAACTATATCAAAGGTTCCGCTCGGGTGAATGACTCACTTCGGTGCTTAGAAGGATCAGATCACCGTATGGTCTATGCGGATTTCGAATTTTAGAATAAAGAAAAGTTTTTTCTTCGACCTTTGAGCGAAACGGGTGTTTTTTTCATCTTTTGTAATTAATGAAAAAGTTTTTCTTCGAAGTGTTCCGTAAATTTGCGGTATCGATTGTATCGACCATTCTTTTTGCGGTGTTTTTTTTCTTTTTGATCGGAGGCATTTTTGCCTCCCTGCTGGAAAGTCCAAAGCCTGAGGTGCAACCATCCTCATTTTTGGTGCTGGACCTGACTATGAATCTTACTGAACGCCCCAGCGGTCAGACATTTGAGGATGTGGTGGAGCAGGCCATTACTGAAGAGGCAAAACCCACTCAAATGCACCTACTGGAAGTACTCGATGCTTTGAGTAAGGCCAAGTCCGATCCCAAAATTGCCGGCATATTAGTGGAGGGAAGTTTTCAACCTCAGGATTATGGCTGTGGATATGCCACCATCCGCGAAATGATTGATGGGTTGGATGATTTTAAGACTTCCGGGAAACCAGTAATTGGGTTTTGCCACAGCCCCGCCCAGCTTGATTATTTGGTCTACTCTGCTTGTGATGAATTGTACATGGACCCAGCGGGTACCCTCCTTCTCAATGGACTGGCCAGTCAGGATTTGTTTCTTGGTGATACCCTGAAGAAGTATGGGATTGGTGTGCAGGTGGTACGAACTGGCCGTTACAAGGGAGCGGTGGAACCTTTTACCTCTTCTGAATACAGCCCGGAGAACCGGGAACAGATCCGCCGCTTACTTGAAGTTCGCTGGGCTGATTATTTGAGCTTTATTTCCAAAAGAAGGGATTTTTCTCCTATCGAGCTCAATAATACTCTTGTGAACAACTACTTATTTGAAGCAGAAAAAGCCATCGAGATGGGCTTTATTGATGGTATCTGTGCCCACGATCAAATGGTAGATCTGATCATTGATAAGGGATCGATCAATGATGATGAGGATTGGTTCCGTAAAGTTGCCCTGATTGATTATCTTGACCGTCCTCTACCGGGCGATTCATTGGAAGGTCCAGAAAGCCATTTCCAACAGCCAAAAATAGCAGTACTCTATGTGGAGGGTGTGATTGTGGATGGCAATGTGGATGATGGATCCATGGTTGGTGGTCAGCAAATTGTGGACCGCATACGATCTGCTTGGAATGATGCTAATTGCAAAGCGATCGTTTTACGGGTGAATAGCCCAGGGGGAAGTGTTTCTGGTTCGGATGCCATCCTCAATGAAATCAAGAGAGCACGCAAGGAAGGGGTGCCTGTTGTCGTTTCCATGGGTGCGGTGGCTGCATCAGGTGGTTACTGGATCGCCACGGAATGCGATCGGTTATTTGCCCATGAGCAAACCATAACCGGATCAATCGGGGTGTTTGGGTTGCTGCCTAATTTTCAGGACCTGAGCAGCCGTTTCGGAGCATCATTTGATGCGGTGAAGACCCACCCATCCGCGGACCTGCTTGGGGTCACCCGTCCCAAGTCCGAGCAGGAAATGAAAGTCCTACAAACCCATGTGGAATCCCTCTATCAAAAATTCCTTAACCTTGTGGCGAAGGGTAGAGGAATGAATCTTCGGAAAGTCAGCCAATATGCTGAGGGGCGGGTATGGATGGGCAAGGATGCCCATGAGCTTGGTTTGGTGCAGGAACTTGGCGGGTTATATGTTGCAATTGAGCACGCTGCCGAATTGGCCAGTCTGCAGGACAATTACGAGGTGATCGAAATGCCTGAAGTCAGTACTCCAATGGATGATTTTGTGGAGATGATGGATGGTCAGGCAAAAGTTAACCTGAATGCTCAATCTTCCCTTTTAGAAGAATTTCCCGGGTTACGCGGACTGATGGAAGCCAGGAATCTGCTTAAGACCATGGATGATCCCCGCCGTACCTATTCCTGGCTTTCCTGGTACCGGGGTTCCTTTGGATTTAAATAATTTTTACCGATCGTATTATGAATAAAAATATCACTCTCGTTCGTGCTTGTAAGGCCACCATTATTCCTGCCGGGGATGAAGTTACCCTGGCGGATGGAGCCAGCTTTACCATTGCCCAATCGCTTGGTGGTTCAGTCACTCTTCGGGATAACGCTGGAATGTATCGCGTCGGGGAGTCAGAACTGGATGCCTTGGGAGCAGAAGTTAAACAGGAGGTTCTTAAATCCAAGGAAGATGCTGAAGATCAGGGACCTTTCAGCGAGGAGAAAGTATGGGATGCAATGCGTGGATGTTATGACCCGGAAATTCCGGTGAATATCGTCGATCTTGGGTTGATTTATGACATGCGTGTCGAAGAGGGTAATGATGGGAAACAGATCTTTGTAAAAATGACCCTGACCGCTCAGGGCTGTGGAATGGGGCCTGTGATTGCGGATGATGCCAAGCAACGCATCCTTCGGTTGCCTTCTGTGGAATCTGCCGAAGTCGATATCGTCTGGGATCCACCTTGGAACCCTCGTATGATTTCAGAAGAAGGAAAGAAGGTCTTGGGGTTGGAATAAGTTCTTATTTACCAACCAGTTCAGAATTTTATTTGAGCACAAAAAAGCCCGATCGAATGACCGGGCTTTTTGTTTAAATTAGGTTGAACTAAATTAGGCTTATTTCGCCTTGGATTTGATCTTGCCCACTTTTTTCCAGCGGCCGGACTTGGCGGAATCCAGTACGGCTTCGCAGATATACTGGGTTTCCAACGCGTCACGGAAGTCGGGACGAAGGGGGCGTTTCTTTTTCGAACCATAGCCAGCCACAAAATCAGCAAACTGATTGATGAAGCTGTGCTCGTATCCGATATTAAGACCGGGTACCCACCATTTATCCATGTAGGGATGTTCTCCACCATCAGTAACATGAATGGAACGCCAGCCACGGGTCTTGGCATCTTCCTTGTCGTACTCGAAATAATCGAGACGGTGTAGATCATGCAAGTCCCAGAATAGGGAACCGTCCGCACCATTGATTTCGAAGGTGTAAAGGGCCTTGTGTCCACGGGCATAGCGGGTGGACTCAAAGATAGCGAGGGATCCATTGGCAAACTTGGCAAGAAAAGCACAGGCATCATCAATGGTTACCTTTTGCT
>JAYNJW010000075.1:0-5815 GCA_038110535.1 Opitutia bacterium
CCTTGCTCATGCAGTCTTTTCCCCATGCCCGCACGGGCCCGGCTGATTAAATAATTTAACAAGATACATAGAACAGCAACAACCACTGCAGTCATGGGCTCTCCCCTTCCCCAAATGATTGAGGATATGGGGAGCCATACCATTGCACTTCCAACCACTGGGACCAGTCCGACAAAAGATCCAATCAGGAAGATGGGAAGAAAGACAAATCCTCCAACAAAATGAGCAACTGCTCCCATAGCAATTCCACGAATCAGGGAGGTGAGGACGGTATCATTAAGCAGGCGAAGAGTGATCATCCGATGGAGAGTGAACCACGATGCAGTTTCTTGTGAACTGAATCCGCCAGCTTTCAAGGAATTTCTAACAAAGTTTCCTCCATGTGCATAGAGGAAAGAAAGGGCGATGAGGGCGAGGGCAAGTTCTACAACAAATCCACGGGTTCCTTTGAAAAGAAACTCGATAAAAGTACCTGAGAATTCTCTGGTGTCACCCACTAAGTTGGTAACAAAGGCAAGTGCTTGGGATTCATCGATAGGCAATCGGGGAAAAATGGTTTGAATCTGACGGATTTGTTCCGAGACTCCCCGTAGGAGGGTATTTTTCGCTGATTCCTCTCCAAGGGCCAGGGCCCAGACAACATCGAGTAATCCCTCTTTTTCTCCCGACGCTTCCCAAAGCAATAGCAATAAAGGGGAAAGAAGAACCAGAAGGAGGCAGATAGTAGAAAGAACTGCACAAATTTCTGACAATCTTTGATCTTCCAACCCGGGCAGAAACTTTCTTACATATCGCCTGATTGGTACGAAAAAGATGGGGAAAGTAAGGGTGGCTAATGAAACAGCAAAAAGAAGAAATTCAAATAGCGGCTCAAAAGTACCATAGAGAGGAACCAGCAGGATTAGGAGAGCGATCAGTAATAATGCCCGCCTTTTCCATAAGTGCCAAAAGGCACTCCTTTGCATACTGAGTAAGTCAGGTTGTTCGTTTTCCAAGTTTGATATCTCCTGGCCTTCTTGCTGCATAGCTTAACTTATGAAAATGGAGCGAGGTGCTTGGCAAGATATTTTCCTGTCGGAGTGTCTGCCTTAGCGAGTTCGTCCGGTGTGCCCTCAAAGAGTAATTTCCCCCCTGATTTCCCTCCAGTTGGACCAATTTCAACGATATGATCGGCCAACCGAATTACATCCAGATTATGTTCGATCACCACGAGGGTATTTCCGCTGTCCCGTAATTTGAAAAGTAAATCCAAGAGTCTTTGGATGTCCACCCAATGAAGTCCGGTGGTTGGCTCATCCAACAAGTAGAGCACTCTTCCAGTTTGTTTCCGGCTCAGTTCCAGGGAAAGTTTTAATCGTTGAGCTTCGCCTCCGGATAGCGTGTTAGCAGCTTGTCCAAGCTTGAGATAACCTAATCCAACCGCATCCAGGGTTTCCAGCTTATTGATTACAGAGGGATGTTTGATGAATAATTCTTTGGCTTCCGTTACCGTTAATTCGAGCACTTCCGAAATATTCCTTCCTCGATAACGAACTTCCAAAGTTTCACGGTTATATCGTTTCCCGTGGCAACTCTCACACTCCACATACACATCGGCCAGGAATTGCATATCTAGTTTTACCACACCGTCCCCTTTGCATCTCTCACAGCGTCCACCTGGTATATTAAAACTAAACCGTCCGGGACCGTAACCCCTTACTTTGCTGAGGGAACACTTCGAAAACAGGCTGCGCAATTGGTCAAAAAGCTTTACATAAGTGGCAGGATTAGACCGTGGGCTTTTCCCGATGGGTGCCTGATCAATCCTCACAGCTTGATCGAAATGCTCCAACCCTTCTATTCCTCCATGAGCTCCGGGAAGTTGTTTGGATCGGTGGAGCAAATGAGCGGCCGATTTGGCAAGCACTTCGTTGACCAACGAACTTTTGCCAGATCCGGAGACTCCACAGACCACAGTTAATAATCCGACTGGAAATGAAGCATCCAGATTTTGTAAATTGTTGGCCCGGGCCTGCCTGACCAGAACTGTTTGGGACGAAGCTGGTTTTCTCTTCCCCTCCCTTTCAATCCATTCTTTTCCGCATAAGAAGGGGCCGCTTCTGCTTGTATCTGAGTTTATACATGCCTGCAGAGACCCATCAAAAACCAAATTTCCTCCCTCCGTTCCCGGTCCGGGACCAACTTCGATTAGATGATCACACGCCAATAGGGTCTCCGCATCGTGCTCTACTACAATTACGGTATTCCCTCGATCCCGCAAGCCTTGCACTACCCGGAGCAAGCGATGGTGATCGGCAGGATGCAGTCCCACGCTGGGTTCGTCCAAGGCATAAATCACCCCAACCAAACCCATCCCTAGTTGCGTGGCTAGGCGCGATCTTTGAGCTTCTCCCCCGCTCAGGCTACGGTAGGGACGGTTAAGTCCCAAGTATCCCAACCCCACTTCGTTCATAAAACCAAGCCTTTGTTCAAGTCCGTGTAAAGCATCTTCAACCCGTAAACAAGCAGCATCCTTGCGGGCTTTTTGTTTGATAAAATCCCAAGCCTGAGAGGCAGGCCAGGAAAAAAAATTCTCCAAGGAACAACCTGCGATAAGAACGGAGCGTGAATAAGTAGATAACCTGCTACCATTACATCGTTCGCAGTTTATACCAAATTGAAAAGTGTGTAATTTTGCCCGCAAACTATCACTGGTGGTTGAAGCAAATGTATGTTGTAAATCCTCTATAATACCAGGAAAAGGTTGCAATTTTGCTTTCTTTCCCCGTCCGTATTCCAATTTTATTTCAAAGCTTTGCTCACTATTGCCGTTGAGCAGGAAAGCCCGAGTTTCACTGGGCAATTTCTCCCAGGGTTTTTTCAGGTCTAAGCCCATCTGTTCGGACAATGCTTTGAGTAAATTTTTTCTTAAATTAATCATTTTCCGAGAGCCGAGTCGCCAGGGCTTAATCGCCCCTTTGCTTAGAGAGAGGGAAGGGTCAGGAACGATCAAATCTTCGCGAAAGCTCAGCACTTCGCCCAATCCTCCACAGGTTGCACATGCCCCGTCCGGATGGTTCCATGAAAATAGCTTTGGCGTTGGTGCCGGATAGGTCGATCCGCACTGACTGCAAGCAAATCCCTGAGAAAGTGAAACCTCCATGAACTCCCCTGCGTTATGCTCAAGGAGGGCAATTGCTTGCTCCTGCCCCTCTTCAAACGCCAATTCCAAGGAATCGGCAAGCCGGCTCCTCGCATCCTCTTTGATTACTAATCGATCGATCACTAAATCGATTGAGATTTCTTTTCCTCTTGTTCCACTTGGAATAAGGTCACGATCATCCAACCGTTTGATCTCTCCGTTGATTCGCAATCTTTGAAAGCCACGCCGCTCCAAGCTTTCCACTTCTTCCCGAAGAACTGATGCCTTGGCCCGCATCCATGGTGCCAGCAGAATCATTCGTTTATTCAATCCCTGCTGCATCAATTCTTCGACACAAAGATCGAGTGATCTCCGAGTAACCGGAGATCCGTCCTTGGGGCAGTGAGGGATACCCGCAGTTGCCCATAGTAATCTGGCATAATCCGCAATCTCCGTGGCTGTGGCCACCGTGCTTCTAGGACCCGCGGAACGGGCAGATATTTGCTCAATTGAAAGAACAGGGGAAAGTCCCTCCACATAATCCACATCTGGCTTGGATACCTTTTCCAATGCTTGCCTGGCTTTGGTGGAAAGACTTTCCACATATTTCCGGTGGCCTTCGGCGGCAATCACATCAAACACTAAGGAAGATTTTCCGGACCCACTCACCCCGGTAACTCCAATTAATTTACCACGCGGTAAAGAAACAGTTATATTTTTTAAATTATTTTCCCGGGCTCCTTTAACCAAAATACTTTGGCTCTGACTGAAAGTAAATTTTTCGTAATTAGTCATTTCGAACGGTCATATCATGCTGGTTCATTCAGTTTGCGACAAGCCGGATTAGGAGAAGTAGGTTGCGAAACTTGTAAAAATCCAATAACCCAAACTGATGAATAAGCCCATTTTATATGTCAAACAGGGATGCCCTTGGTGTGCGGATGCCCTTAGATATTTTGCCGATGTTGGACTGGCTGTGGATATTGTCGATGTCCGGACCGATTCATCCCGTATGTCCGAACTCGAAGAAATTAGTGGGCAAACCAAAACCCCGACCCTGAAAAATGGCAACTTTGTGGTCGCAGATTTTGATGTAGACGAATTTAAACAGGCACTCCGGGAAAACCCTGCAGAAGCACAAAAGCTTGGTCTTTCTGTCTAAACTAAATCTCGAAGTTCTATTCGGCGTCGTAAATTTTCACCTTTTCCCACATATGGGAGCACTTTTCGATAAAGTCTAAGTGAATGGGATCTTGCTGGTAGGCATCATGTGCAGCAACATGCTCAAGCACTACGGTTAGACAAAAATCATAGGAATTATCAATCACGGGACGCGGGGTGGTGGATGCAGGCGGACCAACATACAATTGCTCAACGGAACTGATATTTGCGAGGGAGCGGACCTCTTTTTCAAAGAGAACCAAATCATCTTTGCTTAAATCTTTTTTTAGCCAAAAAACAACTATGTGAACTAGCATGGTTTAGAGTAAGGGAGTTGAAGAGAAAAAGGGAAAGAAAAAAGTTGAGAAATGAGCATTAGGGATTGGAAGTTTTCCCGTTGTCGCCAAGGGATAATTTCTCCAGTCGGTTAACCGCGTCAACTGCCCATTCTGCTGGAGATGGGTAGGCACTGGCCTGTTTCCCAAAGGTAGACCGGAGCATGTCGGTATTGATCACGCCTGGATTGAAAGCAACTGCGGCCAATCCCGCAGGTAATTCCTGAGAAAGGGAACGGGTCAAACCCTCCACACCCCATTTGCTTGCACAGTATGGCCCAACTTCTGGTGCAGTTGACTGACCCCAGTATGAGCTAAAGTTGGCTATAATTCCCTGACCTCTTTTCTCCATCATTGGAACAAATGCACGAATCATGTTGTGAATACCACTCAGGTTTACCGTTAGTACCGATGCAAACTCTTCTGGAGATACTTGGATAAGAGGTGCATTATGATTGATTAATCCAGCATTGTTTACCAAGAGGTCAGGTGCTCCGAATTTCTCCTCTACTTTGCGAGCCAAGAACTCGACACTTGCCGGATCTGTCACATCCATGGGAGTCAATAGGCACTGGGTATGAATCTGCTGACTGATTTCATCCAAAAGATCTGCACTCCGTGCACCTCCAGCTATTTTCCAGCCACGAGCTGAAAACTCCTGTGCCATGGCCCGGCCTAACCCGCGCGAGCAACCGCTGATCACCACAACTTTACTCACTTTTATTTTGTTCCGTTAAAGAAGGCGTTGCAGGATCGACATATCCAGCACTACCAGGTCCCTTGTGGTGAGGTGGTTTTCGGGAAAGGTTCCAATGGGCAAAAAGCCAAATGACTCCAAACAACAGGGTTAAACCAATGATCACGATCCATTCGATCTTACTTTTTGGTCGTGCCATAATTAGAAAAAAAGAAAAAAAGTGGTGGGAGATGGCAGATTCGAACTGCCGACCTCATGCGTGTCATGCATGCGCTCTAACCAACTGAGCTAATCCCCCAAGCAGGAAAAGTTCATCATATATTTGCTTTCATCTAAGTCAATGTAGTTGAAAAGTTCTTTTTCCTCCCTTTACGCTTTTGCACAAATACTCTTTAAAGGAGACTATGAAAAAAGCTTTAGTAACTGGTATAACCGGCCAAGATGGTTCTTACCTAGCAGAACTGCTCTTGGAAAAGGGCTATGAAGTACATGGGATAGTGC
>JAYNJW010000076.1:0-5798 GCA_038110535.1 Opitutia bacterium
ATCGGAGCTGCCACATAACCACGCTTAAAAGTCAGGCCATTCTCGGCAAGAGCATTGATGTGGGGTGTACTTACCATCTCGCTCCCCATAAATCCATAATCCTTCCACGATTGATCGTCCCCCAAGATAAAGACTATATTGGGACGTTCGTCAGCCACCGCATGGTCAGAGAAAAAACATGCAAGCAATGCCAAAAGGGAAAGAAAACGGAAACTTTTCATATCCCACAAAAAAACTTTTTATTCGTCTACTACAAGCGTCAATCATGCGAAACAAGAGGATTCTTTGCGGAAGTTCATGGAAGAAAAAACCTTTTTTGAATTTTTTTTGAACGAAACCAAAACTTCGGCTGTCTTACCTTTCGACTTTCGTCAGTTTGTTTCAGTTAAAAAGTTTGTTTCAAGAACGCCGCCCACTAAGCGGCGTTTTTGTTTTACGAAAAAATTAAGCTAGGCAAAACCTAGTTTTCTCTCACTGCAAATGCTTCCTGTGAGTAGGTGCCCTTAGGCCTGCGTGCACCCGCGGTCAGCATGTCCACCATCTGTGGATAGGATACGAGGAAGTTGTTTTCATCAATCAGGTTGAACACATAATGGGTAGCACCCTTGGGTAATTCCGCTTCCAAGCGGTTGCCTTTCACTTTAGCAGGTGCCCGGTACCACTCCTCGCTGTTCTTCCCACCATTTAGGGTATAGAGTAATTGTCCGGTGCTCACCTTGGCACCCCGTTCCTCGAACTTTGCCCACACCTTTTTTCCCTCCCGGCCATTCTCAAGTGGTTTGCACACCTCGTCCTTTCCGGGCAGAGCGTGTTTGTAGTTTGGATTTTGATAGGGATACGATGCTTCCATCGCATCGAGGCGGCGGAATAATTCCGTGCTCATTTCCTTTACCTTATCCGGCATTTTTTCTGCCAGGTTCTTCGCCTCTTCAATATCTCCCCGTTTTGGATTTTTGGGATAATTGGACTGCAATTGATAGAGCTCATATTCCGGACGCCCACGCATCCAGTTTTTGATCAATTTCCACCCTCCCGTACGAATGGTGGATTGTTGGGCCACACCATGAGGAAAATGCCAGACCATGGTAGTTCTTGGCTTGCCCTGCTTATTTTTTACCAGGTTTCCATTTTTTGGATTTTGGGAAAGCAGGATGGACAAATCGGCACCATCCAAATTTTGTCCCTTGGGTTTTTTCGTGCCCGTCCACGAAAGAATGGTGGGATAGAAGTCCAAGCCGTTCACCATCACCTCACTCTTTTTTGCTTTGGGAATATTGGGCCCGGTGACGATGAAGGGAACACGTACCCCACCCTCTTTGGCACTAATCTTTCCACGGTCCAAGGGATAATTATCTGTAATAATTTCTCCAGGCACCTGCTCCATCCCCCCGTTGTCCGAGGTAAGCATAATATAGGTATTCTCCATTAATTTATGACCGGGACGGCGGGGATCTTCGGTCCCTTCAAGATACTTGATCAGGTTGCCCACATAATGGTCAAACATTTCCACCATCGCACAATAGTAGGGGTTTTTCTGTCCCTCCAAGGGCCACCCTTTGGGATCGGTCGGGAAATCCACACCCAGTTTTTTGCAGTATTTTTCCAGCAATTCCTTGCTCCGGCTATGGATGGGTGTATGAACGAGCCAGGCTGCATAATAGAGAAAGAAAGGCTGTGCCTTGGACTGCTCCATGAACTCGATCGCATCGAGTGTGGTCTGGTCCTTGGGGAATCCATCTGCATCCAATTGGTAGGGGTCATCTTTTTCCTCGGTCGCAAATCCGGTCAACCGGTGGGGTTTCATCGCTGCACTTTCCCCGAGATGAGCCCGGGTATAGTCAAATCCCTGATCTTTTGGCTGGGGAAATGCATGGTGATCAATCGCCATGTGCCACTTGCCCACATGCCCGGAAACATATCCATTTTTCTTGAGTGCTTCCGCGATAGTCACTTCCTTGAGTTCCAACCGTCCGCTGTACCATGGATCCATGATCGGATGAGCTTCCATATTGTAGGGCGTGGGCGGGTTCCCCCCCACCACATGGGTCTTTTGAAGGACTGCTGGATGCCTGCCACTCATAATGGCACAACGGGTGGGTGCACAGGTGGGAGCCGGGGAATATCCCTGGCGGAACAATACACCCTTTGAGGCGAGGGAGTCGATATTGGGAGTCTCCATTGGGGTGGGCTCATCTAAATCGTAGCAACCCACATCCTGCCAACCCAGATCATCGGCGAGAATAAGGACAATGTTTGGACGCTCTGCTGAATGTTCAGAGCCTTGCAAAGTACAGAGAAAGGGAATGGAAAAGAATAGGACTAGGTTGGATACTTTGTTCATTTTATAAGAAAGACTAGACTTCTTCACTCTTTTACTCTGGTCAATGCCAATTTTGGACAGGTAAGTTTGATCCGACGCTTAAAAACTTTTTGAGTCTGAATTAATTTTCTGATTCTTTGAAAGCTAAATGAACTCCTCCTCATCTTTCAAATTAGTCTCCATACTCTTGGGTCTTTTATGGACCTCAGCCCTTTTACATGCGAAACGGCCCAATGTGATATTTATTCTGACGGATGATCAGCGGGCAGATGCCTTGAGTTGTATGGGGCACCCGCACTTAAAGACTCCACGGATCGACCAGTTGGCAAATGAAGGTGCCCTGTTCAAAAATCATTTCTGTACCACTTCGCTGTGCTCCCCCAGCCGGGCATCCATACTCGGCGGGCTTTATGCCCATACCCATGGGGTGGTCAATAATTTTACCGATTATCCAAAGGATCTTCCTACTTTCCCTAGGCAATTGCAGGCGGAGGGATACGCTACTGCATACATTGGTAAGTGGCACATGGGAGAAGAGGATGACAGCAAGCGCCCGGGATTTGACCATTTCGTAACCCACCGGGGGCAGGGAAAATATTTCGACACCGAATTCCGGGCCAATAATGGGGAAAGAAAAGTGGTCCCCGGATACTACACAAAAGTGGTCACGGATATGGCGATTGACTGGATGAAGGAGCAGGAAAGAGATTCCGAAAAACCATTCCTGCTAATGCTCGGTCATAAGGCACCTCATAGCTTCTACTTCCCCGAACCCAAGTATGAAAATACATTTGATGGAGTACGGGTGCCCTACCCATCGACTGCATTCTCCTTGGATGATAAACCGACATGGATCAAGCAGCGCCTCAATACCTGGCACGGGATTTATGGTCCATTGTTTGACTGGCGAAAAAAATTTCCGGACCGTTCGGCCCAAGCGATGCTTGATTTCGAACGCATGGTCCGGGCATACTGGGGGACAATTCTATCGGTGGATGATTCAGTGGGTAGAATCTATGATTATTTGCAACATGTGGGCAAACTGGACGATACCCTGTTCCTTTTCACAAGTGATAATGGACTACTGGAGGGCGAGCATGGAATGGTGGACAAACGCACCGGGCATGAACCATCCCTGCGTATTCCTTTGGTTGTGCGTTATCCCTACCTGATCGATGCAGGAAAGATTATCGATTCCCAGACCCTAACCCTGGATTTTGCTTCCAGTATCCTTGAAATCTGCAACGCACAACCTTTACCCAGCACCCAGGGAAAATCCTGGAAGAAATTGGTGAGCACGGGAGATGCTCAATGGAGAACCAGTTGGTATTACGAGTACAATTACGAGAAGCAATTTCCTTACACCCCCAATGTGCGTGCCCTGCGTACTGACAAGTGGAAATATATTCGTTACCCCCATGGAGATGGATCACCCGATCGTCATATGGCCGAGCTCTATGATTTGCAGAACGATCCGGGAGAGACCACGAATTTGATCGCTCAGGATAGACAAAAAAAATTAATTTCCCGCTTAAACAAGGAACTGGACCGGTTGATCGCTCAGGCACATGCGGGCAAGCCCGACCTCATGCCGATGGACGAGGGAATTAAAGGGGAATTACCGGACGAAAAAATCCGCTAATCCAAACAGTGTAAAGCTTAGCTAGCAGCAGAGGCCAAAGATTGGGATACCCGGTCCTCCATAACCGATTGGTGTTCCTGCATCGATCGAAGCAACTGGAACTGAGCACGGGCACGTTCGAAGTTGTGGCCCGGCCGCTTTACTTTGAAATAGGTATCGCCCTGCAGAAAATCGGTGAGGAAGCGTAAGCATAGTTCATAAGTAATTACCTGTGGGGCAACCGCTAATCGCACGATCTCCCTTGGTTCCAGCATATCCCGGACCCCAGCGAGGTATCCATCCACGAGAGCGGAAAAGCGCTCGGGCAGAAAATGAATCTTCGAAATATCAGGTTCGTCTTCTTCCGAGGAACAGGCTGCCGTACGCACAAGGTCAGCAAAGTCATGCAGGGCACATCCGGGCATCACCGTGTCCAGATCAACGACACAAATGCCTTTGCCTGTTTTCTTATGTAACAAAACATTGTTGAGCTTGGTATCATTGTGCACCGTACGGGTGGGAAAATCGACATAGCGGATCAAACCGGCCAGATGTTCATTTTCCTGAGCAAAGGAAATCAAATCTGTCACCTCTCCTGCCCGCCCGCAGACATCCTGCTCAACCGCTCTATTAAAGGCCTGATAGCGAGAGACTGTATTATGAAAGTCGGGAATTGTCTCGATCAAGGGATCGCCGGGTAGATCGCTCAATTGATACTGAAAATCCCCAAAGGCACGGGCAGCTTCATAGGCATGCTTTCGGGTCTCCGGCACCTCGAGAGATAATCCATTTGGCACATACTCAGTGATCCGCCAATAGTTACCATGCTCACCGGTGAGATAGCTGGATCCATCCTTTGCAGGCACGAGAACTAGAGTCTGCAAAGTGGTATGCCCATCTTCATGTTTTTGTGCAAGATGAGTGGTCACACGGGCAAAATTATCCATCAAAGAAACGGGGTCCTTGAACACATCGTGGTTGATCCGCTGTAGAGTGTAGCTGTGGGCAGTGTCGGTGGTGACTAGAAAGGTATCGTTTACATTTCCATTGCCAAAGGGTTGGGCCGATTTAGGGATTCCATCGAGTTCAAAAAGGGACGCCAGACCAAGTACTTCGCTGGTAGATATATCTTTCAAGCAGATCATCCTCCAAATTTGAGAAGATGGGTCAACGAGAGAAATTTTTGTCACAGATTTATTTGTTTGATTTTAGTGTCTCAAAAAGGGTTAAATTACTTCCCATGCAAAAGCCCATCCTCGCCCTCCTCTTCCTTATTCCCCTCCTTGGAATAGCCAAACGCCCAAACATTATCTTTATCCTTACGGACGATCAGGGATATGGGGATGTCAACGCCCATGGACACCCCTATCTCAAAACTCCCCATACCAATAAACTGCGGGAGGAAAGTGTGAGCTTTGACAATTTTTATGTCAGTCCATCCTGCTCCCCCACCCGGGCCGCTCTGCTCAGCGGGATGCATGAGTTCCGTACCGGGGTGACCCACACCATTCCCCCCCGCCAGCAACTACCTGAAAAAGTGGTCTGCTTCCCCGAGCTCTTAAAAGCAAACGGATACCGCACCGGGTTTGTGGGCAAGTGGCACCTCGGGAATCAACCGGGGCCGGATGGACAGGGGTTTGACTGGTGCTCAACCAACCAAGCGGGTCCCTTGCAGCATTTCGATACCGTGTTCATCCGAAATAAAAAAAGAATGGAAACCAAAGGATACCGTGAGGATGTGTTCTTTGATGAGACCATGACCTTCATCGAGGAGGCAGGCGATGATCCCTTCTTTTGCTATCTCTGCACCTACTCTCCCCACACCCCACTGGCAGCACCGGAAAAATTCATCAAGCC
>JAYNJW010000077.1:0-5538 GCA_038110535.1 Opitutia bacterium
GCCTGAGCGAACTGGCCAACTTTGGTAACACGATAGAATGGGAACTTCTCTGCTCGATTACTAAGCGTGTCCCGCGGATTTATTTGACCAAAAGAGAGTAGCTCACTTCAGATTGATCATTAATAGGATAATGACCTATCTAGCTTACATTTTGAATAGAGCGTGCTTGCCTAAGATCAAATAACCGATCATTTTTAAATCTCATGAGATTATTCCTATTACCTTTCCTGTTCCTTTTATGCAATGCAATGTTTGCGGAAGAATCAGTGTCCAACGCCGAGCTATCCCGCAAGCTCGATCTCATCCTTGGAAAAGTTGGCGGACTGGAAGAACGGGTGGGGAAACTGGAGTCCGAAAACAAGGAAGTTAAAAAAGAGGTAAAGCAAGCTGCCCAGTCTGCCCAGGAAGCAAAATCAGCAACGAATGCTTTACAGATTCCCAAGGACGAAAAAGAAAAATCTTCTTTTTTTAAAAATTTAAAAAACCAAATCTATTCTCAGGAAGCCTTAGACTCTGGTCCATGGGCAAAAAAAGAAAGCTGGGCAGGAATACGAAAAAACCTAACGCGCTTCCAAGTTCGAAAAATATTGGGCGATCCTCATGAGGTTAAACAATCCATCAAGCCAAGGGTTGATCAAGTCTATCAGTACATTGGAGACCTCAATGCCGATGGGGAGGAAGAAGTAGCTCTCGTTTACTTCTTTCGCGATCGGGTAGTCTCCTTCGAATCGCCCTTTTGAGTTTTCACCGTACATTAAGTACCCTCTGATTTGGTATTGACAAAAATTTGTTTAACCTAATAATGATACGAAATTCTTGTCTATGATGAGAGTTCAAACAAACAAACAAACTATATAGATATGAAAAACAAACTAATCGCCGTATTGGCTGCTTTTGGCATGGTTGCTTCTGCTTCCGCTGTCAAAGTTAATGATAATCTCTCCATCAATGGTTTTATTGACGGATCCTACGCATCCACTGACACTGACGGTGCTGCTAAAACACAATCCTTGGAAATTGACGAAGTTGAAGTTAATTTTGTACTCAATGTCGGAAATGTTTCAGGTTTAGTTGCCCTCGATGCCGACATTTCTGACGCCAATGGAGGAACCAATGTTCAACCTAATCTTGGTGTTGAGCAAGCTCACTTCTCTTACAACATCAATGACGCAGTAAGTGTTACTTTTGGTCGTTACGGTTCTGCACTTGGTTTAGAGCGTGAAGACCCAGCTGGTCTCTACACATACAGCCGTGCTTACAATGATGCAACTGCACAAGGTAATGCGTTTAACCTCGGTAATGTTGATGCTAATGCATTTGAAGGTCTCTCATTTGCTTATTCTGCTGATACTTTTTCTGTGGGAGTTTCTCTTCAGAATGATGCCGGTGCAGAAGCTGATCTTCAAGATAATGATATCGATTTCGAAGTTTCTTTCGCTTACACTGGTATTGCTGGTGTGAACATTGGTGGTGGTTTCAGAATCGACAATGAAGATAATGGTGACAGGGAAACTGATGTTGTTAATCTTCACATTTCTCGTCAATTCGGTAAGCTCCTTCTTGCTGGTGAGTACGCTCAACTTGATATCGATGCAAATGGTGATGCTCTTGCCACCACAGAAGAACTTGATGCATACACAATCCTTGCAGATTATGATGTAAACGACAAATTAGGTGTTGCTCTTCGTATTTCCAGCCAAGAGCAAACTGGTGCAACTGCTGACTATGACAAGGTTACCATCGCCCCTAACTATGCAATTACTGATTCTCTCGGTGCTATCATTGAATACTCTGATGTTGATAATGCTGGTACTGATTCAGAAGAGATTGCTATTGAGCTCACCTACACTTTCTAAGTTTTATACTTAAGCAAAGTTTTCTTAAGGGCCGTCCATTTGGACGGCCCTTTTTTGTGCTTTTATTACGGGACAGATTTTTAGATAAGATTCTAATAATTAAATCATTCCAATACTTTTTACTTAATGATTAGCAAATGGTTTAAGCTAAACTACAATTACCAAGCATGTCACTGGTTGTATGGAAGATGCCTCGGGTTGGTAACGCTGATCGCCTTTCTTTCCTACTGGCACCAGGCGGACGCTTTGATTGGTGAGCAGGGATTATCACCATGGACCAAAGATCTTGCCAATATCGAACAATGGTGTGGTCAAAATCCTGATCTAAACAAATGGCACATTCGCCCGACCCTTGTTTGGCTGGAGCCATTGGCAAACCATCATTTACTCTTTGTAGTAGGTACAATTTCGGCTTTTCTTTTGGCTATTGGAATTCTCCCAACTATATGCGGATTAGTAATTTACCTATGCTATCTATCCCTTATGGTCTTAGGGGAACCCTTCCTAAGTTTTCAGTGGGATATCCTCCTTTGTGAGACATTACTTTTGTCTCTTCCTTTCCTTCCTCTTACCAAATTCCATAAAATTGGAGACCATTTTAAGGTCTCCTGGATTGCCAGATATTTAATCATCGCATTGCTGGCAAAATTGATGCTGGAGTCAGGAATTGTCAAATTTACCTCCTTTGGAGCAAATAGTGAGAACACCTGGCGGGATTTAACAGCACTGGACTATCATTACTGGACACAACCCCTACCCCATGGATTAAGCGCATGGATCCATTCCTTACCTCAATGGATTGACCAAACTTCGCTTTATTTAATGTATGGAATCGAATTGATCCTGCCCTTTTTTCTGTTTTTACCGGGAATTTTTCGAAGAATTGGTGTAATCGGACAGGTTCTTCTCCAGATTGCTATTATATTGTCAGGAAATTACGGCTTTTTTAACCTTCTTACCCTTTGCCTGTGCATTCCGTTAATGGATGATCAAATGTTTCCTAGGTTTATCACAAAGCATTGGAATACAGATAATAAAGTAACTGAAACTCCTGTTTTCGAGAGTGATTTTCGCCTATTTTTAGGTATTTCCCGTTGGATATATCTGGGCACTGCC
The DNA here is from genome assembly GCA_038110535.1 of Opitutia bacterium. Classification (GTDB taxonomy): domain Bacteria; phylum Verrucomicrobiota; class Verrucomicrobiia; order Opitutales; family Seribacteraceae; genus Chordibacter. The sequence continues at coordinate 2,973 of JAYNJW010000077.1, forward strand.
TGGTTTTTTTTTGGAATAACCTCTTATGGACATCTCGCACGCGATCTGAAAGGAAACCAGCCTGATTCAATCATCAATATTGATGCGAAATGGATAGAACCCTATGCAAGCATTATACGCCCTACCCGTGCCTTCAATTCCTATGGCTTATTCCGGGTGATGACCACCACAAGACCGGAAATTATAATCGAGGGCAGTTTGGACGGTCACAATTGGCGCCCTTATGAATTCCGGTGGAAACCTTCTGACGCCAAGCATTCCCCAAGATTTGCCGGTCCCCACATGCCCAGAATTGACTGGCAGATGTGGTTTGAAGGGCTCAATTATGAACGCTATGCAGGCCATTCCTTTTCACTCATGCTTTACCATAAGTTTCTCAATATCATAGCATTGGGTGGATCAATGAAAGATTTTAACGACTTTAGTAAAGTGCTTGGACCAACAGAATACCAAAACTTTATTCAGGCACCTCCACAGGTTAAACAAAGGGTGCTGGAAAACTACAATTCCTTACTCAATGCATTTAATTCACGCTCCCTATGGTTTGGAAAATTATTGGAAGCAATTTTCGAGCATCGTCCGGTAATTATGAAACACTTGGGTGAAAATTTGGAAAGCTTGTCTACTAAACCCAAATATTTACGAGTCTCACTTGCCCATTATACCTTTGCAGAACCAAAAGATAAACAGGTGTGGAATGTTTCCCCCATTGATGGGGCATCGGTTATTATATCTAAAAATGTTTTGGGTAAATGACCTGAGATCTTTCCAATAGACATTTTTATTAAATACTAATATAGAGAAAGTTATGAAGAGTGCATATGAATTGGCTATGGAACGGATGGGCGGAGGAGATGACAAACCACTTACCGATGAACAGAAGGCGAAAATTGCGGAAATTGATTCCAAATTTAAAGCTAAGATTGCGGAGCGAAAAATATTCCTCGAAAAAAACCTAAGTGATGCCCAGGCACAGGGAAATGCGGATGAAATCGATTTGATTCGTCGTCAATTAAATGACGAAATTGCTGACCTTGAGGCCAAATCGGAAGCGGAAAAGGACAAAGTTCGCCAAAGCTAAAACCTATTTTTCCTCTAACTTCAAGGTTTCACCATGCTTCATGGTGAAAAAGTTACTTTTATCTATCCCTCTGTCCTTTAATACTTTATCTAATTTTAAAGGAGGCTCATTAAGCGGTTCATCTGTAAGATCTAAAAAAGTACCCCAATGCATTCCGATAGATTTCTGACTCTTCACATCGAGATGTATCTGCACCGCTTCTTCCGGATTACAATGCATATCCTTCATAAACCACCGTGGTGCATAAGCCCCAATCGGAATCAACGATAGATCCATTTTTTCAAATCGCTTACCGATATCCTTAAAATCATTCGAATATCCAGTATCACCCGCGAAAAATAAGCGTTTATCCGGGGCTTCCACCACCCATCCACACCAAAGTACCTCATTGGTATCCAGTACACCACGCCTACTCCAGTGTTGCACAGGCACGGCGTGATACTTCCAGTCTCCCACTTGATAAGATTGCCACCAGTCCAATTCCATGACCTTTTCTTTAATTCCAATATCGGAAAACCAATCTTTCATTCCCAGTGGTATCAGAAAAAGCGGTGGATTTTCTTTCTGTCTTTTTACTATGCCAAGAACTGATTTTTTATCCAAATGATCATAGTGGTTGTGAGAAATCAAAACAATATCCAGAAGGGGAAGATCATCCAATGAAATTGCCGGTTTCATAATCCGTTTAGGCCCCGCAAACCCTACAGGAGATGCCCGATTCGTTAGATGGGGATCAGTAATTAAATTAATTCCCTTGTATTGCCAAAGAAAGGTTGAGTGACCGATCCAAGTCAAGGTTTCCTCTGTGCTATTAGATTGTAGGAAATCAATATCGGGCTCAACTTGTTCAAAGCTAATTTTTTCCTGAGAATTCCGGGTAAAGCGCCACTTAAAAACCGTGCCCAAGCTTTTACTCATTCTTTCTTCTGGAAGATAATTATTTTTAAAACCAGATTCAGTATGGTGTGAAGGTTTTAATAAATTGATATCTTTGGCAACTACCGAAGAAAAAGAGAAAAAAAAGCAAATCAATAAAGGCATATTTACAGATAACCGTTCAAAGTACATGACTGCTAAACTTTCACAAGAAGTGATGTGAATAAACTGAAATAAAAAAGCCCCTCACTTGGAGGGGCTTAGTTATTGTTGTTAAGCTAGAATCGTAAACTTAGGGGTTATGGGGAGGAGGACCGCCTGGCTGGCCATCATAACCTGCCGGTGGAGGACCGCCGGGATGGTGTGGAGGTGGGCCACCATACTGTCCGTCAGGGCCAGGACCGCCAGGATGATGGGGCGGTGGGCCACCGTAACTTCCATCAGGGCCAGGGCCACCGGGATGATGGGGAGGTGGACCGCCGTAACTTCCATCAGGGCCAGGACCACCAGGATGATGGGGAGGAGGACCACCGTACTGGCCATCAGGGCCAGGGCCGCCGGGATGGTGTGGAGGTGGGCCACCATACTGTCCGTCAGGGCCAGGACCGC
>JAYNJW010000078.1:0-3740 GCA_038110535.1 Opitutia bacterium
CACTCAGGTTGCAATAGTTCTGGTAAAACCCACCGCTTAACCGCAAGGGTTCCTCAATTCCCCACAACCTCTTTAATTTGTTCACCTCCACGAGTATCTCCTCTTCCACTGCTGTCTTGTTCATCTGCTTGGTTCCTCCTGTTTTTAAAACTTATGAATGTTGGCTGGTTGGCCAGCCTCGATCAGTGCCCACTGCAACCACGATGCCGTGATCGGTTCCGTTAGCTCCACATACAGAACATCCGATCCAGTGAACGATCCCTCGTACCGCTTCAGGCTGCCGAGTACATCTCCTGCCTTCGGGTCATCGGTTCCAAGTTTCAATTTATCGATCAAGTGAGCACACCTGGCGGCCGGTAAATAATTATGGGCCAATTGATCGTAGAACCATTCGGCATATACCTGATCGTCCAATTCCTCTTCGCTCAACCTGCTGTCTATGTCTTTGAGGTTCTTTTGCAGTTCTTCATCAGAATACCCCTCATACTGGGTATAAAACTCCCGCCATGTGGGAAGCTCTGGAAAATGATTAAGCGGTTCTCCCAGGTGAAGAATATTGTGTGCGTCCACATAGATCTCATGCTTTGGATTTTTCAAAACCTGCAGGAATGGTGACCCCTCCTTTTGAAAATGCCCAGTCGCCCGGTTTACAAAGTCCTCCGGTATACCACCCGTCGGACTGCCCTCTCCTCTCTGCCTGATAAAATAATACTCGCTCATTCCTCGTCCTCCTCCTCTTCAAGAAAGGCGATCTCCTCGCCATCGTCATTGTATCCCCAGCTTACTTCTTCGCGCCAGGCGAAGGGATCCTTTACAATTCCAGGATCAATCACTCCCTCCCATCCCTGCAGATACTCGGCATCGCGACTCCAGTGCCTAACAATTACGCTTTTTAGATCTTCTTCCACCGTTGCCCCTTCTGGCAAAGCTCCAATCGCCAGGTCGAGGTAACCCTCAATCTCTGGACTATCATAGGACACCGTCACCACATACTGTTCATAATACGGTATCCATGAAATATAATATTTCAGCGGCCAGGAAAATCCGGGCCCTGATGTCGCCCAGTTTATGGAAAGCACATGCACCGGCTCACTCCGGTAGCCCCGCTCGGGCAATGGATTACTATTCTCATCCTGCCGGCTATGAAACACACCATCCTTCCCAAACCCACCCCAGGTTGGCAGGCTTGTACGCACCGGTGCCAGAGCAATCCGGGCCACCGCATTGTCTATCGCATTGGAATCATGATACCCATAACTCTTACGGCATACAATACCCTGCGTTGCCTCGTCATAGGCTTCATCCTCGGGGATGATTTCCTCGGGATCAATCTGTCTCGCATCCTCGGTCAGCTTATCTTCCTGCCCAAAAAACTTTGCCAGAATTGCATGCTCCCTTGGGTGGAAAGTATCCACCACCGCCAGCCTGCTTTGCTCCCTTGTTTTTTCAATTAATCGATTATCACTCATCTCTTGGTTCCTACTGTTTACTTTAAATTAGTCCGTCATTGGATAATGTTCATATCCTGAACCATTGGAGGAACCATCGCCACTCAAGGGGGTGTCATAAGTGTCATAAACGGGATGCCCCTTATTTTTGAGGCAACCTATTCGGCTATTAGTCGTATGCTTCTTTGCGGTGAGATACTCTCGACACCAAAACCTGCTGATCAAGAATCGCATAAATTACCCGGTAATCCCCAACCCGATATTTTCGAAGACCCGCAAACTTTCCTTTCAGTTCCGGAAAATCCTCCGGTCGCGTAAGTAGGTCATTTTCCAACTTATCGAAAATTCTTTTCAGTAACGCCTTATCAATCCTCTTCAGGTCCTTGAAGACGGATTTCTTGAATGCAATTTCAAACATCCAAGCTCTTCTTCATATCCTTCAACGACACCACCGGATCGGTTGAATCCTGCAACCGGTCCAAAGCAATCTGTAAGTCAGCCTGCTCCTTGAGGTATGATTTTAATGCCTGCTGAATATGAAAAGAACGCGACCGCTCCGTAGATTTTGCTACTTCATCAAGTTCCCTGGCAAGGGGCTCAGATATGCGAACGGAAAGAGATGTATTCATATTTAATTATTGTAATACAATTATTACAATCGCAAGAAAATTAGGGAGATAACTCCTTATTTATGACACTTATGACATGGCAAAACTTCGAGATTCCTGTTAGATTAAACTAGGTTTCACTTGATGAAGATTCTACGAAAAAGACTCACCAAAGATAAGGCAGCCGAGCTCTGCCGAAAGATGAAGCTATCCACTGCGATCAAACTACGCCTTGGTGAAATTCTGGAACTGGAATCCGACCCCAAGGCAGATCCTGTCGCCCGTCGATTAAGTCATGACCTTAACCAAGGCTATCTCATTTCACTCGACCGGGAAAAGCGTCACATCTTTGGTATCACCGAGACAAACTACAGCAGTATCGAACTCATCCCAGAGCAACACCCCGAGCCAACGATTTACTGCTATCAAAAATCCACCGATAAACAGCATGGCCCTATGAATTGGGCTAAGTTCGAGAAACTACTCCCCGATTGGGAATGCGAGGATATCTCCTTTTGGCATGATGGTCTCTCCGAGTGGGTGGAACTGGCTAATGTCCGTGATATGCTCATCGGCCAGGATTAGCTCCCCCCTATTGACATCTGCATATTTCATGCATATCTTTATGCATGAGAACTACCTTAAATCTCGACAAAGCTATCCTCAAGAAAGCATCCGACCTCAGCGGGATCAGTGAAAAAACCCAACTGCTTCACGAAGGGCTCAAGGCCCTCATAGCCAAGCAGAGTGCACTTCGCCTGTCCAAACTCGGTGGTACATCACCTAAGCTCAAAAACATTCCCCGCAGATGATGGTATTGGTGGACACCTCCGTCTGGGTCGACTTTCTCAGGCGGGGAAATTCCTCGTTAACCGAACTGCTCGAACAAGGAAGAGTATGTACTCATCAAATCATACTTGGTGAACTCGCATGCGGAAACATATCTGGTCGGGCTAATTTCTTATCCCTCCTCTACGATCTTCCCGCCTGCGATGCATCCACCCATGAAGAGGTTCTCACCTTCATCGAGGAAAACAAAGCATTTGGTAAAGGCGTTGGCTTCTTTGACCTACACCTTCTTTGCTCAGCCCTTATTTCGTCCATCCCTCTTTGGACACTCGACAGAAACCTCATTAAACTTTCCAAAAAATTTGGGATTCATCATCCTTCCAAAAACTAGAGACGTTCATTGGAAAGAAATCCTGAAATACTCCTACAGCCAGAAACATTAACTATCCACCCAGTGGGTTTTCCTGTTTCCATTTCTGCACGGCATCATAAGCAGGTTGTAACTTATTCCATCCGTTATGGCGGGAACCAATCAATACCCGACTCCCGCACCCCGGCCGCATACCCACAATAAACCATTCGTCCAGAAACTCTTCCACCTGTGGCCGAATAGTTTCGTACAAATCATACGCCTCAACCTGCAAAGATTTCTTTTTTTCCTCCCCACTCATTATTTTGCATCCTCTATATTGTTATCCTTTTTCCATTGCTGGACGAAGGAGTAGACGGGCTTGAGATTGCCCCAGCCTTTGTCGGTTGTGCCAATGATGATCTTATCGTCCGTATCACACCGCTTGCCCACCATGATCCAGTCATCGCAGTATTCCCCCACTGTGGATTTTATCCGGTCATATAGATCAAATGCTTCCACCTTCGTTCTGCTCATTCTTTTTTC
>JAYNJW010000078.1:3840-5464 GCA_038110535.1 Opitutia bacterium
GCAAATGCCCGGGACTCTTCCGTGCTTAAATCTCCCATCAGAAATTCCGACCATCCATCGGCAATCTCCACTGTGGGCAACACTCCTAAAAACTTCCACTCCTTGCACATCTTGCCCGGGCGGAATTGTACCCGCAATTTCTTCACCGCAATGTATAAGGCACTGTCCAGCTCGGCGGCAAACACAGCGGGCAATTTATCGGCCGTGTCCACATCGTAGAAATTCCCGGTTGCATGGCTGGCCATATCGCGGAGCAAGTCCTCATTGTAATGATCTCCAAATCCCAGACAGGTCGTACAAACCTCATCCTCCCGCAACCCATCGCCTGCCAGTTTCACCAAGTCCTCATGCCTGGTCGTTCCCTGGTTTGCCATCCCGTCCGAGAGCAGGAGCATTCTCCGTAGCATTCCCTTCTCTGCCTTGCGTAACTGGTGCCTCGATTCTTCCCAACCTCCGCTCAGGTTTGTCATCCCCCGAACCTCCAGGCTCTTAATGATCTCTATCGTCTCCTCCTTCGATTCCACCCGCCCCATGGGGAATACCAGTTCGATCTCACTATCAAAAGTAACCAGCGAGAAAAAGTCATGCTCCTGCAAACTCTTGACCACGCCCACACATGCCTCCTTGGCATATTCAAACTTCTGCCCCTGCATCGACCCGCTCCTGTCCAAGCACACACAAAATGCCACCGGCCCACGCTCCATGTTTTCCAACTTGGGTGCCTGCAGGCTTGCCGCCAGATAGACCTCATTCGAACGATTTTCCAATACCTTCTTGTAGTCCAAGTTTACATCTATTTTTTTCATACCTCGATTTCCTTTCCTTCTGTTGATTTTTGCTTAATTACTAAAATATATCTGCCGCCCAGCATGCCTTGTGAGCACGGCTGACTGCTCGTTATTTCTATGGTTAGGGTAATAAATTTTGAGTGCCTGACTTTTGTATATCCGGCACTTTTGCGAAGGAATACCCTACCACCAAAAAAGGACGTATAACGTCCACCAAGAAACAAGTTCCAAAAACTTTTTTATGACCACCCTTTTTAAGCTCCAGAGGGGGTGAAAAAGACCCACTTGATATTTTCGTCCAATTACATCTAATTTAGATGATTAAGATGAAATATGTAACCGCCAACGAAGCAAAGCAGTCCTTTGGGCAGGTCATGGAAACTGCCCAGAGAGAACCTGTGATCGTCAGAAAGCACAACCGGCCTGCCGCGGTGATCATCTCACCTCAGGAATATGACCGCATAAGAAACACCAACCTTAGGGAATTCACCGACTTCTGCGACCAGGTCTCTGACAAGGCAAAGCAGAAAGGCCTCACCCACAAGGAACTCAAAAAACTACTTTCTTAAAGCATGTCCTCCCATGAGGGAAAAAGGTTCGTGGTCGATACCAATGTATTGATCAGCCATCTACTCATGCCCAATTCCGCACCCGGGAAAGCACTCCAGCATGCATTAAGAACGGGCGAACTACTCGTATCAGATGCCACGCTTACTGAACTTGCCGAAGTTCTCAACCGCCCCAAGTTCGATAAATATTTATCCAATCAGGATCGTAAGAAGTTTTTTGAAGTGCTCGCCCCCTTATGTATTCGTGTGGAAATCATCCAACCCGTT
>JAYNJW010000079.1:0-5403 GCA_038110535.1 Opitutia bacterium
CGTGGTTCGTATTTATTGTTGAAAGGTATACCAATACGGTCGACCACATAGGCGTTCTGATCATCGGTGGAAAGCTCCCCTTTTGTTACAATTGGATCGTCCCACTGGACAGAACCTCCCTTGGTGAATGCGGATAAATTCTCTGCCCGACCGGAAGCAGATTGAATCGCTGGTTGGTAAGCAGGATCTCCTGCCCAAATACCAATCTTGGTGCGGTGTTTCCCCTTAGGCAGATGGAGCAGAAGTAAATTACGCTGAAAATGAAGTTCTGCATGTGGCGGACCATCGGTGACCAGAAAATTGCACTTATTTCCCTGCCAATTCAGAGACCAGGTAGCTGCTACCTTTTTTGCACTTTCTCCTTCAGCAAGTACAACCCAGGAATCCTCAGGTAAATCGGCTTCCAAAGTGCGAGTAAAGGCTTCAAAACCCTGACCTGAAACATATCCTGGCATATCCAATACACTACCCTGCCCCACACTGTAGGAAAAAATCACCCGGCCATCGTGGATATAATGTCCCTTAAAGTGTGCCCAGTCTTTGGGAAGAGCCCCCATGGGAGGAAAGGATTTGTAGGGCTGGGGTCGCGGATCCTCCAGCTTAAAAACTTTTGCCTTGAGAGGAGTAATTCCAGTTGCAGGGTCGCCCATTACAGGCAGACCAACAAAAGGTTGAGAGTCTAAACTTTTGGCTACTTTGGCCCAGCCAGGGCGAATACCGGTTTGGAAAAGATTGTGCTCATACTTGGTGACCGCGGCACTTCCATGAGCCCCGCCGAAAGGCATACCCTTGGTTTCCAGGCTTTGTGGATTCATCCAGGCAAAAGAGTAAGAAAGGGTCTCACTATCGAAAACCATCACCGCCCGGCGGTCCGGGCCAAGGGGTACGAGATGGGCCCGGGGAACGATATAGGCAATCCCGGTGGAGTTTGTCTCTATGGCTGTGGATACCACCGGGCCAAACCGTTTGGTAAAGAAACCCTTTTTTGAAGTATGCTTCGGTTGGGCAACCTGCTCTGGTTTGTAGGCAACCGCATGCTCAATCACTTCCTCCGCAATTTGTTTAATCTGCTCATCGGTAAGATCGAGATGTCCACCTTTCGCAGGCATCTTGACTAACGCCTGAGAATCGGGGGAACTACCGTTTACGATAAAGTTTACCACTGCATCCAACCCTCCTTCATTGACCACCTTGGAGGTGAGCAGACTGGGAAATACCCCACCCACTCCATTAAGATCGGGACCATGGCAGGGAGCACAACGCTGGGTAACCAGATCCGATGGCTTAGTTACAGCCAGTAGTTGCGAGGAAAAAGAAAGAATACTAAGACCAAAAATGGTGCGGATCATCATAACCAAGAGAACGGGTTTGGGTTACAAATATAGAAATGTAATTCTATTTTTTAGCCAAGGGAGTGTGTGCCTCTTCCATAATCTTTTTGATTTTGGCAACGATCTCTGGATTGGCATCTGCCAAGTTTTTTGACTCTCCAGGATCCTTGCTCAGATCGTAAAGTTCGATCTTACCAGTTCGATTTTTCCACTTTTTCCAACCCCGCAGTATCCCCTTCCATTTTCCCATGCGTACAGCCCGGTCGTGATCCTTGGTCTGCGGATGCTCAAAATAGAGATAGTCGTGCTTCTTTTGACTAGTCGTCCCCTTGAGAGTTGGAAGAAAGGAGATTCCATCGGATTGTTTAGGGGTTGGTTGACCAGTCAGACCCGCCATGGTCGCAACCACATCCCAAAAGGCACAGATGTGATCACTCTTCGTGCCCGGTTTAATCTGACTGGGCCAGCGGGCAAGAAAGGGAGCATTGATTCCACCCTCGTACAGATCGCGTTTAATTCCACGCAACGGGCCATTGGAATTCCAAAATTTAGGATCATGTCCGCCCTCCTGATGAGTCCCATTATCACTGGTAAAAAGGATCAGGGTATTATCGTCCACTCCCAGCTTGGCAACTAAATCGAGTAACAGACCGATCTGGTTATCGAAATTCTCCATCATCGCCGCATATCCAGCGATGGGGTTTTGCACATCCGGACAATGCTCGCCTGGACCCGCACCATACTTGCCCACGCGACCATCAAACTCTCGATAAACCTTACTCCATTTTTCATGCAGTTCTGTGGGGGCATGCATCGCAGCGTGAGGAACGGCGGTGGGAATATAACAAAAGAAAGGTTTTTTCTGTTTCACACTTTTTTCGATGAAGGAAAACGCATCCTCCATAATCAAGTCATGGATAAAAGTTCCTTCCTCAAGAGGGATTTCCTTACCATCACGGACGATACTGGTGGGATAATAGGTATGAGCAATGGCCTGGCTTTTCCATCCGCTGAAGTGGTCGAATCCATGAGTCATGGGGTTCTGGGCACCCGATTCATTGGTATGGCCAAGACCCCACTTTCCGAATGCACCGGTTGCATAACCCGCATTTTTGAAAATGCGAGGCAAGGTGACCATTTTAGAGTCCAACGCAAGGGTTGGTTCATGACCATTTCCCCGGCAATGAACATGGCCTGGATGCTGACCAGTCATCAGAACCGCCCGGGAAGGCGAGCATACGGTATTGCCGGAATAATGACTGGAAAACTTCATGCCCTCGCTAGCCAGCCGGTCAATATTGGGAGTTTTGAGTTTTTTCTGTCCGTAACAGCCGAGGTCTCCTTTACCAAGATCGTCTGCCAATACATAAATCACATTGGTGGGCTTGTCCGCTTGAGCAAGTAAGGAGCAAAAAGAAACAGAAATTAAAAATATCGAAGAAAATATCCTAAATTTAAACATAGGTCGAACCTTGTAAGAATCTACTAATCGGGCAAACCCATATTTAGAATTTATCATAAATAAAAAGGGAGGCGTCCGAAAACGCCTCCCTTCTTAATAAGACTAATCCTTAGTCCGTTCGTCAGCCTTTGCGACTTAGAACCGACATCACAATCAACAAGGCCACAATACTGGCCAAGCTGGCACCAGCACCGATGAATGAATTCACCACGCTGGTAATGTTTCCGATGATGTCAATTCCACCACCACCGGTACCGAACACGACTTGAACCACTACGAGCAGTCCGATCGCGCCGATGAGGATTTCCGTAAGTCCGCCAATGGCGTCCTTGAGTTTACTGGCTACGTTATCCATTTTTTTGTCCCCCCACTTTTAGGTTAGGTTTGTTTCAGTTTTTCTCAGGTTCACTCAGTGAAGTTCTCCTTCACTTATTGCTCCGCTGGAAAATGGCCAAAATCAAAAGAATAGCAATCAGACCGACAAAGCCATTCTGCCCGCCTATCTGGTTTACTATCTGTGTGATGTTCGCGATGACGCTTCCTCCGAAGATCGCCCCGGTCCCGAAGACGATTTCCACGATTACGCCAAGCGCAATCAATCCGATTCCTACCTGTGACACGAGTTTGATCCACTCATGCAACTGCGAGATCATATCTTTCATGTGTTTACCTCTCTGTTGAGTTTCAGAGCCAAGGGTGCCCCGCTTCGATCAAGCCGAAACTCAGTAAGAGCATTCACCATCCTTGACATCACCTATATTTAATCAGATCAACTTATAAACAACTTGTCAACACCTTATCATTAATCGTATTCATGACTTAATTTAATAATTTTCATTACTCTAGCTAGGCGACATGGTAAATGGAACTTCATGGGCAGGACTAACTGATGTTATTAACGTGAACAAAACTTAAGAGTGTGAATCAAAAACTAACCCCATAAAGGGTCCCACCCTAGGGTGGTAGTTATCCATTAAAGAGGCTTACCTCGATTCCTTAAGTAAGTGTCTTACTTTATCGTATTCAGGGTTGATACATTTCTCTCCCCATCTTTTTAAAGTAGATAACAGACCGAGATCTGATTCCGCCAATTGGCCCTGGTCCCCCGTTTTTCTAATCCATTCTGCGAGAAAATTTCGGTGACGGTTTAAGTCGGCTTTGTATTTTGGATCAGTTGCGAGGTTGTGAATCTCATGAGGATCCGTGGAGAGATCATATAATTCCTCAGGTTCTTTTCCTACAGGGTCGAAGAAAATCATCTGTACTTCATTCATTTCTCCAGCGGCCATCATCTCCCGGAACTTTTGGGAAACCGGCCAAGGATCTTTGTAACTGGGTTGCATGAAGGGCCGGTCATTAGTGTAATTGCGAAGATATTTGAAGCGGGGCGTGATGACCGCACGAATTTTCTCGATGGTAAAATCGCAACGATCACGGGCAGATATGGTATATTTTTTAGGCTGGTAGTCTTTGGCCAAAAAATCCTGTCCCTCCATATTTTTCGGAATAGGCAAACCAGCCACAGCTAACGAGGTGGGTGCTAAATCAATGCTATTAATCAGGTCATCTCGAACTTGTTCTCTTTTGATAAGGGGGCCACTCACAATGCAAGGCATGTTAATTCCTCCCTCATACAACATCTGTTTGTGCCGGTGAAGTTTGTAACCATGGTCACTGAAAAGAAAAATTACTGTATTGTCGTATAATCCATCCCGCTTCAGGGCAGAAACAATTTGGCCAACCTGGTGATCGGTGAAGAGCAGGCAATCATAATGATGGGCAATCTCCTCCCTGACCTCAGGGATATCAGGATAGTAAGGGGGGACCGGCACCTTATTGCGGGGAATGACTTTCCTCGCCCGTTTACCCGACTTGCCTCCCGAGATTTGAATCTGTCCGAAAAAGGGTTTGCCTGCGGGACAACCTGTCCATTCGGAACCATTTTGAGCTCCCTTGAAATTCCACCCTCCTGCATGGTGATCGTAAATTTCATCCTGATCGAATTCAAAATTAAAATCGTCCTTCATGCTTCCCTCATTAAAGGTAAAATAACCCGAATCCCTAAAAATCCTCGGAAGTAAATTCACCCCTTCGGGCAAAATATTCTTGTCATATTCCCCCATGGACTTCCCCCGGAAACTGGACCGGCAACTTCGGTGATGGTGAGCTCCTACGCTAGTCTGCATCATTCCAAGGATGGTACCCGAACGCATCGCCGAGCAAACGCCGGCCGAGGTATAAAAACGATTGAATCGAATCCCTTCCTTTGCAAGGGCATCGATATGCGGCGTGCGGATGACTTTATCACCATAGCAACTGAACCATCCACTGACATCCTCCAAATAAATCCATAGAACATTGGGCCTGTCCTCGCTAGCTAATAGAGAACCACAGAGGAAAAAGAAAAGAGGCAAAAATTTTAGAATCTTCATCGTTATGAGAAAGTCCAAATTTACCCTCATTGAAAAGTTCATTCTTTTAAGAACAAAATTTTTTCTCTGGAAGGGTCCTAAATTTCGACTCGTTCAAATGACATCATCTGTTAGGATGTTCCTTCTCATGGAAGAACTAAGCGTCATCACTCAATTATCCCACGAATTCGGCACCCCC
>JAYNJW010000080.1:0-5377 GCA_038110535.1 Opitutia bacterium
AGCCTTCCTTTCATTGGCTCAATCATCCCACCTTCATTATACACCGGATGACTCAGACTGACCGGCTTTCTAAACTCCTGTAAAATGCTTACTGGATTAGGAAAATTAGCTAAAGCACGTGCAACAGCCTGCGACCATTCATCGGCTGATACATCCTCCCCAACCACCACACTTCTCGCCCCCCATGCAGTCTCGTGAAACCCACTTGCTTTAAGAATTAAGGATCGTTCTTTTTTGGATGCACTTCCCAAGTCTTTCCAATCTTGCAAACGCTCGCCTCCTATCAGTGGCCCATCCACGGAGGCACCGGGGGGAACCGGTTTCGGATCCAAGATCCAGGAAGGTGGGATCGTATTGGAAAACAATTCATTCTCTTCCTTGCTAAGATTTTCCTGCCAATAGGTCTGCAAGCGCGGGTGGTGAAATAAAGCAAGGGATAGCTTCTCCTCCAGAAACGGACGCATCCCCGGAGTAATGATCAGGTTTCCAGCCTCAACGCATTTCGCAAATTCCGGCATATTCGTAACCTCAGAATCAAATAATTCCCAGAAACGATAGACGACATCAATCCTTCTATCCTTTAGGTAAGCGCAGTCACCGGAAAAAGAAACCTCATCTGGTGCACCAACTTCAATGTTCAGTCCATCCTTACGAAGTTCTTCCCCCAACCATTCCATCTCGGGACGATAAGTGGCGGATTCCTCGCTTACCAGAATAGCAAAATGGGCATCTCTCCCAAGTTCACCAGCCTGCTTAAGTAAGCATCGACCAAATACTTTGGCCATTTCTGGAGCATTCTCATCCAAATATAATCTGCCCAGATAATCCGTCAGCCCAATTCCACCGGGTACCGAGTCCCATTCAGTTAGGGCAAACCCATCGCGGGTTGGTAAAAGATCGGGACGAAGCACCAGCGGCAAGACTCCCAGCATTACGGAAGAACGCGAGTGCTCCACCATCCAGTCTGGTTTTCCTCCGTCCATATATTCGGCTACCCACGGGGTAGAGTAATTCTTATTTCGAAGAATATTTTCCCCGTTTACTGATTTTAAGTAGAGTCGCTCAAGGGCACGAAAAAAAGAAATCCCAGCATTGCCAAGCTTGTGGAGGAAAGTAATCGCATCGGCAGGTAATTGCCAGGCTTGATTGGACCACTTCCAGGATTTATCTGCAAATAGAGAAGTCTTTCTTGAACTCTCGATTTCATCCCAGCTTAAACCAGGAATGGAATCGTGCGAATCAGTCGTCAATTTGAATATCCTTATTTCGCTGGCGCGGACATCCTGCTCGTAACCACCCATTGACAAAGCGGTCAAGATCACCGTCCATCACCGCCTGTACGCCTGAGGTTTCCACTCCAGTCCGTAAATCCTTGACCATTTGGTAAGGTTGAAAGACATAGCTACGGATTTGGTTACCCCAGCCCATTTCTCCTTTATCACCATAAAATTTTTCCATCTCTGCACGCTTCTCATCCTGCTGCTTTTCATAGAGCCTTGATTTCAATGCCTTCATGGCCGTCTGCTTGTTTTTTAACTGAGAGCGTTCATTCTGACACTGAACCACAATATTGGTTGGCAGGTGAGTAATACGAACCGCCGAGTCTGTCTTGTTCACATGCTGCCCCCCCTTGCCACTGGAGCGATAGGTATCTATGCGTAAATCATCATCCGGAATGTCCATATCCACATCATCATCTTCCATCTCTGCAATCACATCCACGGAACAGAATGAGGTATGACGGCGTTTATTTGAGTCAAACGGGCTAATTCTCACCAATCGATGAACTCCACGCTCTGCCTTGGAGTATCCATAAGCATTGGTACCATCGATCCGCATGGTGCATCGACTGATGCCTGCCTCTTCCCCTGGTTGAATATCCTGAATATCTACCGAAAATCCACGTCTCTCCGCCCAACGCACATACATTCGCATTAGCATGTCCGCCCAGTCGCATGATTCCGTTCCTCCTGCTCCTGCATGTATACTAAGCAAGGCCGGCCGGATATCCATTGGCTCGGAAAGAAAGCTCTCCACCTCGAGATCCTCGATCTTTTCAATCAGAGTGGCCAACTCCTTGGAAAACTCAGCAAGCATAGCGGTATCATCTTCGTCTTCATCACAAAGTTCAGCCATCGCTTCAACATCGCCTACAAGGTTTTTGAAATTTTCTATTTTCTCAACCAGTTGCTTGAGCCGGTTACATTCAGAACTGATTCGCTTTGCCTCCGACTGATCATCCCAAAAGCCAGGGTTGGACATTTGCTCCTCCATATCCACGATGGTGTTTTTTTTCTCATCGCATTTCAGAAAGGACCATAAATGATTGGTCCTTTTGAGAAGGGCCTGCAATTCGGCTTTTTGTTCCGGGGTAATCATAAAAAAATTTCAGACAGTAAAGTCTGTTCCCTCTGGCACATCCAAATGCAGTCCGCACTCACGTCCATGCCCACCGTGCCTAGCATCCTCCACTTTTTCCACCTCACTGATCTTACGGGTGCTGTGCCAATCTCCTACCGAATCATAATCCATTCCTTCCAAGGGATGATAAGGAAGATCGTTCTTGGGCAGGTACTGATAAGTGGTCCGGTCATCCCAGTCTAAAATGGGATACAGTTTCAATACTCCATTTTGTTGCTCCACAAAATTTAATTCCTGACGCTCGCTCGCTTGTGCCCTGCGAAGCCCTGCCATCCAGACTTTTGCATTAAGTTCCCGCAAGGCACGGTCCATCGGTTCTTTTTTATTCAACCAGTTATATTTGATCATCCCTTCCTTTCCTTGCTCCCACAATTTACCAAAAGAAGCCTCCTGAAACGCAGGAGAGAGTTTTGCCGAATAAACCTGTGCCTTGAAGTCCATTTTTTTCTGCAATTGCAAAGCATAATCGTAAGTGCCTGGAAAGAGGTAGCCCGTATCGATGAAAACAATGGGAATCTCTTTACTTACCTGCTGTACCAAATGAATCATTACCGCACTCTGCAGACCAAAACTGGTGGATGCGGCCAATCCGATACCAAATTCTTCCCATGCCCAACGAATCCGTCCAACTGCATCAAGCTCAGCAAGCAGAAGATTGGTTTCTTTCACATCCACGAGAGTAGTTTTCATTCAAGCAATGAGTCATTCTGCCAAAATTTCCCCCGTTAGTAAAGAACGGGCATCAACTATGACATGCAGGAATTATGATTGGCGATCTTCACTCCGTTACCTAATTTAGAAAATATGGACGACATCGATCAATTATGCGAACGGTTACCCGTACTGAAATCATGCCAGGAAACCATCCGGCAGTCCACGGAAGCACTGATCCTAGCCTTTCGATCAGGGAACAAACTCTTGCTTTGTGGAAATGGGGGAAGTGCTGCGGACTGCGAGCACATTGCTGGAGAATTAGTGAAACGCTTTTCAAAACCACGCCCTCTTTCCGCAGAATTAACTGAATCGCTTGGATCTGATCTCACTCAAAATCTCCATGCTGGTCTCCCTGCCCTTTCTTTGCCCGCCATGATCGGATTTCATACCGCTTTTGCGAATGATGATAATCCTGAGTATGCCTTTGCCCAGCAAGTTCTGGCTTTCGGAAAAACAGGTGATATCCTTTTGGCGATAAGCACCTCCGGGAATTCAAAGAATCTTTTGCATGCCGTTAAAACCGCAAAAGCAATAGGTTTAAAAACGATTGGCTTAACTGGAGAAAATGGGGGTAACCTTGCTCCTCTTTGCGATCTGGCCATTCAGGCACCGGCATCGGCAACACCGAGGGTGCAGGAACTGCACCTTCCCATCTATCATGCGATTTGTACGGTGGTGGAAGATACCCTTTTTCCAGATTCGGAATAAATGGCCGAATTTCCTGATCTGACAGACTCCCTCCCCGGCGAGCTTGACAAACTTGCCCATGAACTCGCCAATCATATAAAAAAATTTGGCGGTCGCCTTCTTTTGGTTGGCGGATGCGTCCGGGATCTATTCCTTGGTGCTAAACCAAAGGAAATCGATTGCGAAATCCAGAATATTGGTATCGACAAGCTCAAATCCTTACTCTCAAGCAATTATAACTGCCATGAAGTAGGCAAATCCTTTGGTGTGCTCAAACTAAAGGGTTTACCCGTGGAGCTTTCCCTCCCCAGAACTGAGATTAAAACGGGTTCCGGACACAAAGGATTTTCTGTAGAGATCGATCCATTCTTACCTTTTGCAAAATCAGCCCAGCGTCGGGACTTCACCATCAATGCGATCGGATTGGATCCAGTAACCGGAGAACTACTTGACCCAACCAGTGGGATTGCTGATATAAAAACCCGAACACTCCGACATGTCGGTTCCGCATTTGGAGAGGATCCATTGCGGGTACTGCGAGCCATGCAATTCATTGCCCGATTTAATCTCTCACCACACCCGGACACATTACAGGTTTGCCGGTCTATGAGCATGGAGGATCTTCCTCCTGAACGATTGTTTGAGGAATGGAAAAAACTTCTTCTCCAAGGAAAAGATATGACTGCTGGTCTTACTTTTTTAAAAGATTGCGGTTGGTTAAAATATTTTCCTGAACTTCATGCCTTAGTCGGTTGCCAGCAGGATCCAGAATGGCACCCCGAGGGAGATGTCTGGGTCCATACCCTTCATTGCCTGGACGCCTTTGCAAAAGAAAGAATTGGGGAAGACTGGGAAGATCTGGTGGTTGGTTTTGCGGTGCTCTGTCATGACTTGGGTAAATCTCTCACCACCAAGATAGGAGAAGATGGCCGGATACGCTCCCCCCTGCATGAGCCCAAGGGTGAAGCACCCACCCGTTCCTTCCTTTCCCGATTGACCAACCAAGTAGATTTACACGAGCAGGTGGTTCCTTTGGTCCGCCGGCACCTTACCCCTCGTACCTTTTATAAGGACCAGGCAAGTGATGGAGCCATCCGCAGACTTGCCCGCAAAGTCAAGCGGATCGACCGATTGGTCCGGGTAGCAGCGGCGGACATCGCCGGTCGCCCACCGAGGCAGGATGACTTCCCCGAAGGTCCATGGCTGCTCAAACGAGCCGAGGAATTACAAGTAAAGGATGCCGAGCCTAAACCCCTCGTTCAGGGACGGCATTTGATCGATCATGGCCTGCAACCAGGACCCGACTTTAGCCCCATTCTCGAGCAATGTTTCGATGCCCAACTGGATGGTCAATTTAGCGAACTACAAACCGGGCTTGATTACCTAAAAAAATACTTACATGAAACAAGATGAAAAATTTTCTTAATGCGTTCACCCTCTCTTTATCTCTGCTTGTTTTTAGCTTTGGAGAAGACAAAAAATTAGAAAACACCCCAAAACAGCTCGATCAACTAAGAAAAGAATACCTGGCCGATAAGGCAGCCCTTGATCAAAT
>JAYNJW010000081.1:0-5286 GCA_038110535.1 Opitutia bacterium
TAAGCGCTGAAAGCATCTAAGCGCCAAGCTATTCCCAAGATAAGATCTCCTTTGGCCTTCGGGCCATGAAGGAACCTGGAAGACTACCAGGTCGATAGGTCAGGTGTGTAAGCACAGTAATGTGTTGAGCTAACTGATACTAATGTTCCGAACCGTTTGTTTCTTTCCAATTCGCTAGGTATTTATATTCCCGAGCGACCTTGTGTTCCCATTAACGTTAAACTAAATTTTCCGTTGTTCGCGGACTGTCGCGGCAACGCTTACTTAAGTGCAATACCATTGGCTGTTCAAATTAGACAGTCCCTGGAAATCACTCTGGTGATCATAGATGAGGGGAAACACACGTTTCCATCCCGAACACGCTCGTTAAGCCCTCAATCGCTGATGGTAGTGCAGCCACGCTGCTGTGTGAGAGTAAGTTGTTGCCAGTCTTGCGACCCGCGTCTTCCTAACCGAAGACGCGGGTCTTTTTATTTTTATTTCAAATCTTTCCTTACAATCTAACCTCAAATTTTATGGGTAACCTAAAAAAGAAGCGCCGCTTGAAAATGAATAAGCATAAGCGTCGCAAGCGTACACGAGCCAATCGTCACAAGAAAAGAGATTGGTAAGTTCTTTTTGGAGTGTTTTTAGTACTCCCGTATTTGTCTACCAGTCCTTTACCACTAGCTTTATGGTAGATGAATACAGATTGTAATAGCCTTAATATTTCAAACGATTTGCCTTACAAGGTACGCAGTGCTCGTTTTATTGAGTATTTTGAGGCCTACCTTTCGGATTCTTTACAAGGTTTGGACGAGGAAATCCGAGCCTATGCTCACCAGGTAGCCCTGGCAGGTGGCAAAAGAATCCGGCCTTTGTTGGTTTATCATTTTGCCGGACAAGGTTTAGTCTCGCAAGAATCCACTATCAAGGCATCGGTAATTCTGGAACTGGTCCATCTGGCGACTCTGATCCATGATGATATCCTTGACGGTGCAAAGGTACGCAGAAATATGCCTGCCATGCATGAGGAAATCGGTTCTCACGCGGCGATATTACTTGGAGATGCCCTGTTCGGATTTGCCTTAGAATTGGCTTCCCAATTTCCAACGACCCGGATCTGTGCAACTGTTGCCGAAGCCACCCGAAAAACATGTTCCGGAGAGATCCGTCAAACCTTCGCCCGTGGGTGTAGAAACATTGAACTGGAAGAATATATCGGCTTTATAAACGATAAGACAGGGGAACTTTTCCGTGCCTCATGTGAGATTGGTGCCTATCTTGCCGGTGCCGATGAGCCAACTATCAAGAGGGCCGGACAATTTGGCTTATCGTTGGGCATAAATTATCAGGTCTTTGACGACCTGATTGATGCATTCGAAAAACCAGAGAACAGTGACAAGTGCTTAGGGTCAGATTGGGGTACCGGGAAAATGACCTTGCCCATAATCCTTCTTCGAAATTCTGCCACTCCTACTGAGATTGCAGAGTTGGATAATTTTTTCTTCTCTCCCAAAAGTTGGGATAACGAACCCAAAATGAGAGCTTGCTTACACCAACTTTTTCTAAAATATGATGTTTTGCCTGCTTGCACAGAGTATTTTGAGCAACATTTCAGCACCACAAATTCTTTAATCGATCAATTCACTGCCCCTTCGCTAAGATCTGACCTAAATAATTTTCTACATAGTTTTGCGGACAAGTTTTCTAAAATATCTACTTTGAATTCGAGTAATTTTCTTGCCGTTTAGTGTTCAATTCTGCAGGATAAGCAGATGAACAATTCCTTGGAGTCTGCGATCAATAATGATGCTTGCTCGATTAACTCCGAGGAGAGTGTACCAGATATACTCTCCCTTGTGCAAAGAGCAAAGGGTGGTGACTTGAGTGCATTTGATTCCCTTATTGTTCGCTACCGTCAGCGCCTCTATTCGGTCATTTACAATATGACCATGAATGCAGAGGATGCGGCAGACTTAACTCAGGAGTCGTTTGTCAAAGCCTTCCGTTCCCTCGCTAATTTCAGGGAAAAGTCATCTTTTTACACTTGGTTGTACCGAATCGGGGTAAATCTTACCCTCACTCATTTAAAAAAGAGAAAAATCCGGCAGTTCTTTAGTTTTGATCAAGCTTCAGAGGATGGTGGTATGTCAAAAGACTTGGAAGCGGTTTCCTCGACCTCTTCCACCTCGGTCAAAAAGGCATTGAATAATGAATTGCATGAAAAATTGAACGAAGCTCTGTCCAAGTTGTCAGATAAACATAGAACCATTGTTGTATTATTTGAAATTGACGGACTTGGACACAAAGAAATCGCAAACATTATGAAGTGTACAGAAGGCACGGTGCGCTCCCGTTTGTTTTATGCAAAACAACAATTACAATCTTATTTGGCGGAATATTTAAACTAGTTTTAAAGAAATCAAATGAAAGACAAACCTACCCTCGACGAACTTTTCCAGTCTAAAAAAATGGATCTTCCCGGTGAAGAATTTTGGAATGGTTTCCAAGACCGTGTTAAAGGTCAGACCATGGCAGCTCTTAGCCAACGCAGCAAAGCTTCGAAAGTACGCAAAGCGGGAGTTTATGGATTTGCTCCCGTCTTTATTTTGGCAATGGTCAGTTGGACTATGTTGCAACCAGAGAAGCAGTCAGGAGGCAATCTTTCCCAGTCTTCCATAAATGTTGCAACGAATGAAGCCAGTGCTAGATTTGATCAATTGGCCTCGGTGTTAGACGAAGACTTGCCCATCATGTCCGAGGGAGCCATTCAGCTTGCCAAGCTGGAGTCTTTTGAATCCTTTGCAAAATCAAGCATTCAACTGGCGGGAGTGGGAGAAAGTTTTAGTCAGCGAGTCCTTCACCTTTCTCCCAGTTCTAACAAGACTGCCCGGTTTACTTTTTAATGCATGAAACGGCTTGTTTTTACAAGCTTCTGCTTAGTTTTATTTCGAGTACTGGTTAGTGCAGAGTCCGTAGGTGCTCACTCCTTCCTGTCCGTTCAGGAAAGGGTGCAGGATATATTTAACAGTTCTAAGGACTGTGTGGTCCGGGTAAAAGCTACCCGCAAGGATATTTTAGGAGATAAGCCCAATCGTGTGCTCAAGATGGGTAGTGGATTTTTTGTAAGTAAGGACGGTCATGTTCTTACCACTGGCTTGTTACGAAATGCAGATCAAATATGGATCGAACATCTGCAATCGTTCTATCTTGCCCAGTTAATCGGTCATGATTATCTCTGCAATGTTTCCATGCTCAAGATAATTGAGCCTAATAAAGAATTTCCCTTTTTATCAGTCTCCGATGATGTTGAAGATCTGACACCCGGATCAATTCTTGTAGGATTGACCTGTGCACTAGAATTTAAAGTCGGACCAACTTTTGGACTTTTTCAAAGCGAAGAAATTTCTTTTGGAACGAGTTTATTTCCCACCAAAATGTTGCGATCAAGTCTACCTTTAGGTCCTGGTGAGATTGGTGCCCCCATTTTCGATCTAAATGGTCGATTTGTCGGGATTTCTCATGCGGCCCTTACAGACTTGGGTTCTTCTTTCATCCTCCCAGCCGATGCATGTCTGCGAATTAGGGACGGATTAATGCTTTCCGGCAAAGTAGATTATGGATGGTTTGGAGTGACCGTATCGAGAAAACTAAATTCGCAAAACTCTTTTGATATCGTGGTGGAGGGAACCGTGGACGGTTCACCTGCATCCAAGTCCTACCTCAAAAAAGGGGACCGGATCAAAAAGATCGGGTCCGTAGATGTGCTGGACCGGGGCGATCTTGCTCATGCCGCTTTTTTTGCCCAACCTGGAACGGTGTTGACCTTTTTAGTAAACCGGGATGATAAAGTCGTTTCGGTTCCCATAAAGGTCGAAAAAAGATCGGTCCTGATCAAAGAAGAAGAGTCTCAAATTGCAGAAGTGGACGGGGCTGTTCCTGGGGATGACTCATTTGAGACCGAAAAGCCCACCGTTCCTTAAAGATCGATTCGTAAAACATACCTACAGGAATTCTCGACTTCCCTCCTCCGATCCTGTAAGGCGTTAAGATATGGCAAATGCTGATTTGTATACCATGTTTCCCTGTGATCCGTACAACCACACCATATGGAGAAAGATTGACGGTTTGGAAGAATCTATTCAGGCAGATTCTTTTTGCGGTGAACCAGTCTTAAAAGTAAATCCAATCGCTTTGGAAAGGCTTGCCGAAGAGGCTTTTCATGATATCTCTCATTATTTGCGCCCAGGCCATCTTCAACAATTACGTGCGATTTTGGAAGATCAGGAAGCCTCGGCAAACGATCGGTTTGTGGCTCTCGATTTGCTGAGAAATTCCCAAATTGCCGCTGAGGGTATTCTGCCCATGTGCCAAGACACCGGAACGGCCATTGTAATGGCAAAAAAGGGCAGGGGAATATGGACACCTGGGGCGGATGAAGATGCCCTTTCCAAAGGAATTGAAAAAACCTATGCAACCGATAATTTACGTTTTTCTCAGCTTGCCCCGCTGGGGATGTTTGAGGAGAAAAATACCCGTTCCAACCTGCCCGCCCAGATAGACCTTTATCATACGGACGGAGATGAATATCACTTTTTATTCATGGCCAAAGGTGGTGGTTCGGCCAATAAAACTTTTTTGCACCAAGGCACACCCTCTCTCTTGAAGCAGGATTTATTGCTGGAATATCTTGATGAGCACATTGCAGCACTTGGCACAGCTGCCTGTCCACCTTATCATTTGGCAGTGGTGATTGGAGGAACCTCTGCCGAAGCAAATTTAAAAACCGTCAAACTTGCCAGTGCCCGATATCTTGATGACTTGCCAGTTTCGGGTGATCCCCGGGGACATGCGATCCGTTGCCCGGAAATGGAGACAAAAATACTGGAAATGACTCAAAAACGGGGAATAGGTGCCCAATTTGGTGGCAAATATTTTTGCCTTGATGTACGGGTCATTCGATTGCCGAGACATGGTGCAAGCTTACCCATTGGGATCGGGGTGAGTTGTTCGGCTGACCGGCAGGCCTTGGGTAAAATTACCAAAGAAGGAGTCTTTCTTGAGCAGTTGGAAACCAACCCCAGCCAATTTCTTCCCGCATATGATGAGCAAAACGATGACGATGGGCAAGCGGTGGAAATCGATTTAAACCTCGGGATGGAAAAAGTTCTGAAGGAATTATCCAAGCATCCGGTCCGCACCCGTTTGTCACTCAATGGTCCCTTAATAGTTGCCCGCGACTTGGCCCATAGCAGATTGCGCGAACGATTGAATGCCGGGCAGGGATTGCCGGATTATTTCAAA
>JAYNJW010000082.1:0-5228 GCA_038110535.1 Opitutia bacterium
ACCTCAGCCTGAACCCCAAAGACTTGGTTGATCTTAACCTCAGCTGGCGGGAGCGATACGAAACGGATGCCAAGATCAACAAAATTTTGTCCGTCCTGAGCTTGGGCAATGGTCGCAAAAAATAAGGAGACGATTGTGCCAAGGGTGGCTCTCTTCAAGGTTGTATCAAATCGAATCATGGACGAAGGACCCACTCTTGTAGATTATGATCAAAAAATCTAACCTTTTCCGTATTGAGATTAAAATAAACCCAGCTGGATTTTGAATTTGAGTATACCCAGGGGAAAAAGGATTTCTCGGTCCACCACCAACCCTGCTCTACAGAATCCCAAAACCAATACCCCCCAGTATCTAGAGAATGAACAAATAGCCAGCCCAGACGATGGTGATAAAGCCAGGAATTTTCCATCTGCAAAAAGATTCCAAGCCAGGACGACTCATACCATCCATGGTTCAGGAGCTCACTGTTCATCACAAACTCGGGGGCAAAAATAATCGTACCTTCAACTTCGGAGCTTTTTCCCCCGGCATCTTGAAGGGAGATTATAAGCTTTAGGGAACTTCCCGACATTTGCGATATTTCATCGGGATCAAGGATCGTTAAACCACCATTGGACTGAAGATTGAACATGGAAACGCCGTCTTTATCTTTGTCGATATTGCCAGAAATCAATTGATATGAAATTTCGTCTCCATCTCCGTCCTGACCGTACAAATAATAAATTAAGCCATCAGACTGATAGTTTTTTCGATTCACCCACAAGGAAAAACTCTCCGCCCTGGGGGTGAAATAGTTGTCAATTAAATCAAAACTTGCTGTTAGGTAAGTATCCTCATCCAAAGAAACACTGGTTTGCATTAATTCGTTTTGGGCTACGCCCTTTCCTTTCCAACCCGCAAACTCATATCCAGTAGAAGGAACTGCACTTATCTGAACCAATGTGCCCTGATTGTAGGTACCTTGGCCATAGACCACTCCCCCATCGGTCGAATTTATTTCCAAGTTGTACTGAATAGGCTCAAATATTGCTTTTACCGACATGTGCCCGGATAGCTGAATGGCTATCTCCTCGTCAAATTGTTTAGCAATATCCACTCCCTCCCAGCCAATAAATCTATGTCCATAGTTGGGCAATGCAGTTATGTTCACCACGGAACCATATGGATATGAGCCACCACCTAAAGTAATTCCTCCCTCACCCGAATCGACTGTAAGCTCGTAGATCAATGGAGAAAACAATGCCTGCACTTTGATGTTATTGGATAAAACAATGGATGTGCTGGCATTCGTTGGCTCATCAATCCCCTCCCCGATCCACTGATCAAATGAGTAGCCATGGAGGGCAGAAGCACTGATGTTTACAGTAGCCCCAAGTGAATACGGGCCGGTGCCGTAAGTTTTGCCACCTTGCGAAGGAACAGATTCTAGAACCAGGGAATGGGTATTGGCAGGCTGGGAGGCAAAAGTTGCATGTACTGAGCGGTTCTCGCTCATAACAATTTCAATAGAAGATGAATTGGCATGATCAATCCCCTCTCCGGTCCAACCGCTAAAAACATAGCCATCATCAGCGATGGCCTGCAGATGTACCCATTCTCCTAGGTTGTAAACTCCAGATCCAAGGACGCTTCCTCCCCTACTAGCACTTAGGTCAAGCTGGGGGGTTGGCTGGAAAAACCGAGCGATTAAGGAAAGATTTTGGGTTACAGTAATTTCTAGGTTAGGCCCGGACCCAAGAATCACACCATTGGCGATCCAGTCTCTAAATTCGTACCCTTGCTCAGAAACAGCGCTTAGCTGGGCAATCTTTCCATATTGATAAGTGCCCGCCCCGTTTACCTGGCCACCTATTGCAGAATCAATAGATATCTCAAACATCTTAGGGGCAAATTGTGCACTCACATTTCTATCACCTGTCATAATTACGAATGTGGATGCCGCATTGACATCGAGTATTCCATCTCCCGTCCAACCAGTGAACCTGTAGCCTTCTTCGGGAGTGGCACTGATTTGCACTTTCGAACCGTATGAATATGCTCCAGAGTTTCCAGCAATTCCTCCTGTCAGATAACTGATCTGTAAGTGGTGGGTGCGTAAACTCAGGTTGTGCTCATTCCCGCCCACCCCTTCAAAGAGAATTTCAAGGTCATTTATAATATCTCTTTGCCGGTCCATAAGGGTCGTGAAATCTGTATCACCATAATTTAAAATCGATTGATCCAAATCGGCCATCAATTGAAACATCGCCAACTGATCTTCAAGGCTGAGTTCACCAGCTGTACCAACGGAGGCAAGAGCAGTGGGCAAAGCATCAACCAAAGCGTTTTCTAAATCCAACAGCGAGAAGGGCTCGGTGGTTAAACCTTTGGCAATTTCACCCAGTAAGGCGGATCCTATTTCATGTCCTTGGTATTCTGAAGAAAGCACTATTAGCAAACCTTCAGCTTGGTTTACCAGGTTTGCCATACGCAGGTTTGCCATCATTACGCTACTCGCCCTACTGTCGCCCTCAAAAGCCTTTTGAATAGGATCGTAGTTGGTAAAGTCTATCGTGGTGTCGAGTTGCAAGGCCAAAGCCAGTGCCGTAACCGCTTCCGCTTTAGTTGCCCCAAGGTCCATCATTTTTGAGATCATTGTGGTCAATGGAGAAATCACCGATGAATTGGCATCTGCAATCAGCTTTCCCGAAAATTTGGTTCCCGTAGTCGTATCGATTCCTCCAATTACAATGAATTTTCCCTCATTTGGATCGAGCTTGCCATTGTTGTTTAAATCAAAGGTTTCCATTTCCTTTTGGCTAAGAATAATTTTGGCCCGTCCGTTTGAGTTGGTGTAAAAATCCCGGTTGATATCAGACAATCCATCGCCGTCGGCATCAAAAATAATCTTGGCATTACTCAAATAGCCATCCACAGCTGTAACTTCAGTCACCGCGCCGGGCTTAACAATTATATAGAGATCATATTCCAGTAAGTTACCTGCCTGATCCGTCACCTTAAATTCAAGCTTAAAGGTTCCGGGCACAGATGTGTTTAAGTCAAAAGATTGTGCTGTTGTATTTAACTCCGTGTAATCCAACAACTGGTCTACGATATCCTGCGCCGAGGAATAGCTGAAATTATAATCATTAGAATAGTTGATCGATACATTCCAGTCCGGTTGGTTGGTATTTTCAAAATCGTTTTCGAAATGGTTTTTGAGATCAAACAATCGAATCAAAATATCGGACTCTTCATCGAGTTGATCGCTGAAGCTAAGTGTACCGGTAATATCCCATTCAATTACGGCACTGCTGTTGGAATTATTGTGGAGATCTTCAGATTCAGGAAAACCTGAGGCAAGGGTGGTAATCCCTCCTCCTTGAAAAAGAAATGAGATTTCCGGCGGTTCCGCATCTCTTATTTCAATGTTGTGGGTAATGGAGTTTTCTGCGTAATTGCCAAATTCATCTTTTACACTGTAGGTCAAAAAATATTTGCCCACCGGCACGGAACCCAGATCAAACCGTGCGGTCATGCCTTCAAAGGCTGTCAGTTCTCCTTCGGCTATTTCTAAAAACTCAGAGAAATTTCCATCAGTAATTTCGAAAAAGATACCCTGCGAAACACTTACATTATTTTCCTCATCATAATGAGGGTCTTTGCCTATGATCCCCCATTCAAACTCACTTAAGTTTTGAGCGTTCGTAGCATTGGCCTCTACGGTAACATTTTGTTCAAGGTGTCCGACCCCATCTAAATATTTGTCGTTTACTACGCTAATTCCATTGGCGGAAAAATCCGTAATATTTGCATCAAAATAAAGAATTGGAGGGGGGTCCAAAGGAATTAAATTGGCTCCATACCATTGCATATCCTCTTCCGATAGAGTTATCAGCTCTGAAGCAATAGGCTCTCCATAGGTATAGTTGCCTTCTTTGGGGGAATAATAATCCACAAATGCCTGAACGGTATAATTGCCTTCGGTTAAACCCGAGAGGTAAAAACTGGTTGGTTGACCGGTCCAACTGTCCGACCAGGCAGTACTGTTGATATCTTCGGTTTTGGCATACCTAAAGTACACAGTGCTGACATTGCTTTCGCCATACAAGAGAGTCTTTTTAAATATTCTGCCTGAAATAATACCATCTCCAGAGGCCAGAAGCGGATCGAGGTCATATGGATCGTTCAATCCGTCTCCATCTGTATCCTTGTCCCGCGGGTTGGTGGTGTTGTCCGCATCAGGATTGTCTTCATTGAGGTCATTATATCGTTCTTGGAAATCACTCCACCCATCATTGTCAGAATCGTAGATAAGGGGGTTGGAATTATAAATTAGTTCGGCATCCAATGTAGGATCTCCTGCTACTTCTGCACGATCATTCAAGGCATCAAGGTCTGTATCTCTAACTAATGGACTAGTACCATAATAATATTCCTGCTCATTGATCAACCCTTCGCCAAGGGGCTCATCTGTATCTTCACCCCACCAATTAGAACTTTTCGCCATGAAGGAATCCAAGTATTTATTGAGCCACCTTTCCTTTGCGCTTAGAGTGTTTCTCGAAGAGGGGCGGATAAGTATATCTGCTCGTAAATCTGTACCCGCTACTGAGGCATTTGCTTCCACGGTTAATAGCCCGCTAAAAAATACCGGTAATATGGTGGCACCAGAACCGGTGGACAGGTTGGTCAAATTGGCATCCCAAATAATTACCTGTGCATTTTTGGATATATTGAAACCACGCTGGTTTATCGTTGAAATGGCAAGGATTGAACCATTTTCATCGTCCACTTCGGTTATATTCGCATCGAAACCATATCCTTCAGAGAAACGAATTTTGTCGCCTTGAGAATAACCAGTTCCTCCACTCAAGATTTCGAGACCCTTGATCGACCCGACCTCTTGGCGAAGAGTCGAATAAAGATAAAGCCTAACCTGATCGCCGGTAGCATTGACATCACGAACCCCGGAATCTCCCAATAATTGTGCCACCCGAGAATTGTTCCCATCCGATGCATTAAAATCCAACTGGATACTCCAATCAATTGGTGCGTCTACAATCGACCCATTTGCATCAAATACCACCCCATTCAGGTTAAACGCTTGGTCTCCACGAAAACTGGTTGATAGGGGCACTTCCAAGGGATTTAAGCCCCCGGAGTCATCAGGAAAAATAACCAATTTTGGTTCTCCCAAAGTTTCCGATCCAGCCGAACCAAAATTAATCGTCTGGTTGGACTCAGAG
>JAYNJW010000083.1:0-5048 GCA_038110535.1 Opitutia bacterium
AAATAAAGAATCCCATTCACTGGCTACAGCATCAATCTTGGCAAACATATAGATGCTAAAATCAGTACCTGTTGCAAAATCCTCATTTGATTTCATCCATTGGGTACCATTAAAGTCCAAAACATTTAGCCCGTTAAACATACGGTTACCCGTACTCGGGCAGGCGGAAGATGTGCTTTGACCGAAGTGTTGGTCTCTCCCGCTCTTATCCGCCCAACCGGCGACCGCGCCAGACAAAGCATGATTGGTGCGATTCATCTCGCTGTACAAAGTAAAAGGATCTGCAGCATCCAACCAGAGCAAGGGGGAGAATCCATCAGGTGCATCCGGTAGTATGCGGAAAGTAAAATTATCGTCACTATTGGAGGAGGTTCCATTAAACTCGCCTACAACTGTACCAATAGATGAGTTCTCCGCTACGGTGAGAGAGGAGGAAGAAAAGGAGAAGGGAGGAGAATTAGTAGATCCAGCATCCAATGGATCGGAGGAATAAAGGATCTCATTGGCATTGCTAACACCGTCCCCATCGATGTCATCGTCAAACGGATCTTCGGTTCCGTCCCCGTCCAGGTCCTCGACTACATTGGTTATTTGAACGGTAAATGTCTGGGTAGAAGAAGCATTAAGATCATCAGTTGCCTGAACGGTGATTGAATAACCCCTTATATTTTCGTAATCAAAGGATCGATTGGTAGTTAAGGTACCATTCTCATCAATACTAAAAGGTGCTAACTCGTGATTGCTAAAGGCATAAAGATGCCAAGTTGCTTCTGTTGCAGGATCGAAAGTAAATTCAACCTCAGAAGTATTAGCAATATAGGTATAACGAACTAAAAGACCATCATCATCCCCTGCCCCATACACATTTTGGTCAACTGAGGAGGTACTGGAATAAGCAGTACTAGATAAGGTTGATCTTCTTTCTGAAGTACCAAAAGCTTGATTGTAGGTTGAAAAAACATAAGTGGCACCAATTTGTAAATTAGTCAGTTTAATCTTCTGCGGATTCCCACCAAAACGAAAACCTTGTAAAAGTTTTGCAGCATTACCACTAACATTTGTTTGGGTTAAGGAAGGGTTTGAAGAAGATGTAGTGTCTATCCAATTATGCATAAAACCAGAAGTAAGTACCCAACCGTTACCGCTCAGGGAATTACTTCCTTCAAAGGGAACGCCGTTTACAACCACACCTTCTCCGCCAACATTTACTGCACAGGTGTACTTGTAATTATAGTTAATTCCCGAGTCAGCATCTCCATAAAAACGAGAAGATGTCCAACCAACATTGCCCGACGAATAAAGAAGCGAATAGGTAATATTGGTATCCCCGTCCGGATCAGTTGCATTGAACTCGCCAATTACAGTACCAATTGCAGAGTTCTCCGCGATGGTCAGGTTACTGGCATTGATATCAGTGGGTGCAGAATTTGCCAAACCCATGCATGCAAACAGGCACGAAAAAACCGCAAGGAGAGCGATTTTATTAAGATGATGTGCGAGCATGCAGGAAGTTTATTTAAAGGGCTTTATCAAAACCCTAATCGCATCCGGCAAAATGTCTAGAAATTAAATCAACTAATTTACGCGAATAGGTGAATAAAACCAGGGAGTTAAAACAGGTGAAAATGATTCAATCAATGGAACTTGTAATGACCTATATTATATACTATATTTAGATCTATTATGAATACTTTATTAAGCTCTTATTCTGCCAGTGTTTCCGAACTTAAAAAGAACCCAAGCCGATTGATTGAACAGGCAAATGGTGAATCAATTGCTATTCTAAACCACAACAAACCAACCGCTTACCTCGTACCTGCAAGTAAGTATGAAGAATTAATGGAAGCAATTGATGACCAGAATCTTGCCAAAATTATTAAGCAGCGAGCAAAGGAGAAAAATAAGGCAATCGAAGTAAGCCTGAATGAGTTATAAATTAAAGTTTTTACCCTCCGCATTAAAGGAGTGGGAAAAGCTTGGATCCGTAGTTCGGGAAAATTTCAAGAAAAAGCTTTCAAAAAGACTGAAAAACCCGATCGTTCCAGCAGATCGATTGCGAGGGTTTACGAATCATTACAAAATAATGCTACGAAACAGTGGTTACCGATTGGTTTACGAGGTTGCAGAGCAAGAAATTACCATTTTCGTAATCACTGTGGGTAAACGAGATAAAGACTTGGTTTACCGAAAAGCCAAAAAACGAAAAAGAAGTTAAGCAATCAACTCCGGGTCGCCCGCCCCACCCCCTCCGGGGGTTCGTAAAATCAGCCGATCACCGGGTTGAGCCTCGATGGAATCGATGGATTTGAGTTCAATTTTTTCTCCACTTTGGCGAATGATAAATTGCTCGCCGGGCAGGCCACAAAAACCACCTGATATACCGCCCGGGCCGCTGGTCCGGCGTTGAGTAAGCAGGGAAATAGTAACGGCTTCCTCAAACAAATATTCCCGATCGATGCCCTCCCCGCCCGTCCAGCTACCGGAACCACCCGAACCATTCCGTTTACGAAAAGCAAGCAGGCGGACGGGAAAGCGGGCTTCCAGTACCTCGGGGTCGGTAATTGCAGTATTGGTCATGTGTACCTGCACGGCCGACTCGCCATCCTGCCCAATGGCAGCCCCCGAACCACCCCCGATAGTCTCGTAATGGCTAAATTGATCGTTGCCAAAGGTAAGATTGTTCATCGTGCCCTGCGAACAGGCAACCTGCCCGAATGCCGAAAAAATAAGGTCCACCACCCGCTGACTGATCTCCACATTGCCCCCCGCCACTCCGGGGCATTGCAATGGATCATCCACAAATTCGGGACTGAGCAAGGAACCCTTAGAAATTTCAATTGTTACGGGATCAAGCAAGCCTTCGTTAAGGGGCAATTCCTTGCCAATCAATACCCGCAAACAGTAGCACACCGCACTGGTAACAATGGCCTCGGTAGCATTAAGGCCATCCTTACGAACGGGTGAAGTGCCGAAAAAATCAAAGGTCGCCCGGCCATCGGACACCGCGATCCTGAGCAACAATCGATCCCCATCGTCCAGAAATTGTTCCGCCCGCAGTTCGCAATCTCCCAAATTCTTTAAATATTCCGTGCAGGAATTGGCCGATTCCTTGCCCATCTCTGCCATACGAAGGGATATTTCCTCTGCCCCATATTCCTTAAGCAACTCCTTCATCGCATCCATGCCCAAGCGGAGAGATGCCACCTGGGCGGAAAGATCGGCCAAATTTTCCGCCACCTGACGGGAGGGATACTTGCCAGAGCGAAGTAGTTCCTCTATGACATCCATTTTCGATTCTCCACCCGCGAAGAGCAACTGGGGAGAAATGACCACTCCCTCCTCTGCCAAGCAATTGGTGGACGCCGGCATAGAACCGGGCGATGCACCGCCAATCTCGGCATGATGGGCACGGTTGGCCAGGTAGGCAACAGGACGGTCTGAACCTTCGGCAAAGACGGGGGCAAGTACAGTAACATCAGGCAGGTGAGAACCGCCAAAGGCTGGATGATTGCTTACCACAATATCGCCCGGCTTGAGCTCGTGCATCGTCTCAATAATTTTGCGGGCACATACGCCGAGAGCTCCCAAGTGTACCGGAACATGAGGGGCATTCGCCACCAGGTATCCCTTGCCATCGAGTAAGGCACAGGAAAAGTCCAGGCGTTCCCGAACATTTACCGAGAGTGCGGTGCGTTCCAACTGGGCACCCATTTCCTCCGCCAAACAAAAGAACCGGTTGGCAAACAATTCCCGCCTCGCAACCTCGGGAAATTCTTTTTTCTTCTCACCGCCAGTATCCACAAATTTGAGGAGTAAACTGCCCCGATTGCCCTTAGTCGCCCGCCAACCATCCTCGATCCAAAGGGTGCCAAAATCATCCGCCACCAAACAGGGCCCCACTACCTGTGCGCCCTCCGGAATATCCTCACGGGACAGAAATTTCTGATTTCCTAATGGTTTAATCTCCTCTCCCGAACCCTCGAAGGATTCCATTTTTTCCTCCGAAGATGGCCCAACCGCACGGACACGCAGGGAATGAAGCTCAAGCGAGAGACCATTTGGAAAATAACCAAATATTTTGCGGAATTTTTCCTCATATAAGCGTTGGACATTCGCCAAGTCATCATAACTGACCTCCAGCGGAGTATCCTGCCCGACCAGTCGGACGAAAGCATATTTTTGATCCACCCTAGCATCGGCATGGGGAACTCTTTTTACTGCATCCTGAATCAATCCGGCCTCGATGAAAGAGATCCCCGGATCATCCAAGGGCAAGAGTACGGACTGTTCACTAATCCGCTCCAACCTTGCCTGCGAGAGTCCATAAGCACTGAGCAGGCCGGAATCTCCGGGCGATAAAATCTTTTTCATCCCCAACCGCTCCGCCACCCCGCAGGCATGCTGACCACCCGCCCCTCCAAACGATACGAGGGCATGGTCGGACGGATCATATCCTTCCGCTACGGATACCTTGCGGATGGCATTGGCCATGGCATCGTCCGCCACTGCCAGAAACCCATGCAAAAGATCTTCCGCGGATCGCCCGCTCTCTTCAACCAGTTCGTCCAAGCGGGCACGGGCAGCACTTTCCACCACAGGCGTGGAAAAGCGGGAGGGATCGAGCCGACCCAGGAGCAAATTGACATCGGTCAGACAAAATGGACCACCAAACCCGTAGCAGGCAGGCCCGGGGTATGCCCCCGCACTTTCCGGACCGACCCGAAGTAGGCCATTTTCGAGCCGGCAGATCGAACCACCACCTGCCGCCACCGTCTCAATACGCAGAGCAATATTAGCCACCCTCGCATCTCCCACGGTGTGACTGGATTGATAAGCAAAGGATCCGGAATAGCGGGAAACATCGGAACTGGTCCCTCCCATATCGAGGTTGATAAATTTTTCTAATCCAGCAGATCGGGCAACTGCTGCTGCCCCGACTACCCCGCCGGCCGGGCCGCTCAATAAGCTGTCAATCGCACGGTACTCCGACCGGTTGGACAAGCCACCTGAACTGGAGGATACCAGCAATTCTGCCCCCTCCCCCAGCC